>CAIWDQ010000491.1 GCA_903911455.1 uncultured bacterium | reverse complement strand
GTTATTTAAAATAAAGAAAAATGGATATTTTAATAGAACATATAGGTAATTCAAGAGGCATAACTTTCAGTAAAGCACTTTTAAATAAGTATAATTTCAAGGATAAAGTAGAAGTTATACTCGAAAAAGGATATATTGTTTTAAAACCAATAACTGAGCCAAGAGAAGGCTGGGAAAAGGCATTTAAAAAAATGAATGAGAATGGTGATGATAAATCATTAATGACTGATGTTTTCGAAGATGAATCTTTTAATACTCTTTTTAAATTAAGTTAGGATAAAATTTAGTTTCGTAGATTAACAAAAAATGTAATTTATCTTTCCAAAACTTATATTTAAACCTTGTCTTCGGTTATAAATATAAAAATCATCATAAAGAAAAAACTAAAAAATAAAGACTTAAGTATTGATAAAACAATTAAAAACTACAGAAATTTAATTAGGATCCACATCAATAATCAACCTAACAGATTTGTATTTATCTATCATACTAAATTTAGTGGTGATAATATCCTTAAGCTTCTCCTTAGCTTGATGTATAGGCAATTCCTTCTCAATTTTCAACAAAAGTTCTTTAAGATACAAACTCTTAACTCTTGATACCATAGGATATTCGGGGCCTAATACTCTTTTACCAAAAGTTTTAGTCAATTCTTTACACAAATGACTAGCAGCTTCATTTAAGAAGTTAGCATCTTTATGTTTTACTGTAATCTTAATTAAACGATAGAATGGAGGATATTTAAAGGTCTTTCTTTCCTTCAACTGACTATTAAACATCGCTATATAATCATTATAAATAACATTAATTATGATAGGATGAATAGTGTTGTATGTTTGAATAACAACCTTGCCCTGAGTATTTTTTCGCCCTGCACGTCCACTTACCTGCGCCATCAACTGATAACTACGTTCAAAAGAACGGAAATCAGGATAACTTAACATATTATCTGCATTTAAAATACCTACTACTCCCACATTATCAAAATCCAAACCTTTAGTTACCATTTGAGTACCAACTAAAATATCAATACGTCTTTCTTCAAAATCATTGATAATTCTGCGGTAAGCATTCTTTGTTCTTGTAGTATCAAGATCCATGCGTTCAATTTTTGCATCAGGAAATATGATAGACAGTTCTTCCTCTACTTTTTCTGTACCAAAACCTTTCATTAAAAGAGCCTGAGCACCACATGCCGGACATTTTTCAGGTATTCGCGTTGAATATCCACAATAATGACACATCAAAAGATTCTTATTCTTATGATAAATCAATGTGACATCACAATTTACACATTCAGGCATATAATTACATACGTCACACTCAAGTCGTAACGAAAAGCCTCTACGATTTTGAAACAAGATTACCTGTTGTTTTTCTGCCAAAGCTGCATCAATACTATTGATTAAAAGTGAAGAGAAATGCGACTTCATAGTTTTCATTCTCATCTCTTCTTTAAGATTAGCAATAAGTATCTTAGGTAGTTCAATACCACCATATCTTTCGGTAAGCTCAACAAGATTATACTTATGAGTTACAGCATTAAAGTAACTTTCAACAGCCGGAGTAGCAGAACCTAATAAAGTTTTAGCATTGTGCATTTGCGAAAGATAAATAGCAGAATCTCTGGCATTATAACGAGGAGCAGGTTCATATTGTTTGAAAGAACTGTCGTGCTCTTCATCAACAATTATTAAACCAAGATTATCAAAAGGAAGAAAAACAGCTGAACGTGCACCTATTATAACTTTGTATTTATGCGCATTATCTTTAATTATCTTATTCCAAATCTCTACTCTTTCGTGTTCGTTATATTTTGAATGATAAACACCAGCCTGATCACCAAAATACCTTTGCAAACGATTAATGATCTGTGCAGTTAAAGCAATTTCGGGTAGAAGATAAAGAACTTGCTTACCTTCTTTAATCATTTCATTAATAAGTTTGATATAAATCTCAGTTTTACCACTGGAAGTAACTCCATGTAAGAGCACTACAGGCTTTTCGGTAAAACCTTTATTTATTTCTTCAAGAGCATTTGATTGTTGAGGACTTAATACAATATCTTCAGCACTACTATAAGCATCATTATCTTTAAGCCGGCTTTCTTCTTTATCATATTGAATAAAAACTCCTTTCTTAACCAAAGAGTTTAATTGAGCAGTAGTTAATTCTGGAGCTTTTAGTAGCTCACTTCTTTTAAGCTCATTATTAAATTGATTAAAGAAACCAGTAAGTTGAAGAAACAACTGAAGCATTTGTAGTTGTTTAAAAGATTTTTTCTCTAATCCATCAAACAACTTATGAAGCTTTTCTTCATTACAATATTCTTCAGTTAAACTAATATAAGTTTCTAGTTTAGGTTTATAACGCTCAGTAATTTCTTCGTAACTTAGTACAATTCCTTTCTCAATTAGAGTCTTTAATAAAGGAATTACCTTTTGCAAACCTGTGATGTTAGCAATTTCATTGACAGTTATAGATTCTCTTGCAAGTAATGCTTCTGCTACGAGTATTTCATTTTCATTCATAACAGAATAATCCCCATCAAAATCAGGATTAATAACAACTTTTGATTCACTTGCAAGTTTAAAAGCCGGAGGTAAAGCAGCGTGCATTACATCACCGGGATTGCACATATAATAATCAGCAATCCATTCCCAAAACTGAAATTGTTTTTCATTAACGATAGGTTCTAAATCCAGAATTGAGAGTATATATTTAATAGTATAACCTTTGGGAACATTCTCATGTATCTTTCTTATTAAACCTGTATAAATCTTTCGTTGCCCGAACTGTACAACAACTCTTTGACCAATCTTCACACTATCATTCAGATCAAATGGAATGCGATAGGTGTAATACCCGGGCAAGGGGAGAGGTAGTATTACATCTGCAAATAGTGTCGTGCGTTCCATGAGCTAATTGATTGAAGTTTAATTGATATTATCTGTTGTGTTTTTTTGTTCAAAAGTACTAAATATATTTGATTAACGAGTGCCTATAATACTTAAAGTACTTAAAGT
>CAIWDQ010000490.1 GCA_903911455.1 uncultured bacterium | reverse complement strand
GACCTCTCCCCAACCCTCTCCAAAGGAGAGGGAGTAAGACAGAGCAATTTATTAAGATTGGAATACATTTAAACGAAGTTGTCTTTCTTCTTTTCTATTATATTTAAACCTTGTATTCGGTTATAAATATAATAATAATAAATGATGAATTATGAATGAATACAATTTTTTGTATCTTTGTAAAAAATAAATAAACTGGAAGAAGATCATTTTAAAATGAAATATATAAAATAATAAAAAAGCATGAATAAAGGTATACAACATAATCAACTTTTAGTTTCTATAAAGGAACTAATTGAACAAAGCCGACAACAAATAGCCATTTCTGTAAATGCTAGTATGAGTATGCTATATTGGCAAATAGGAGAGCAAATTAAAATAGAAGTTTTACAAAATAGCAAAGCAGAATATGGAAAACAAATAGTGCAAACACTGTCTGCACAATTAATGCAAGAATACGGTAGTGGATTTTCAAAGCGCAATATATTTAATATGATACGTTTTGCTGAGATATTTCCTGATGAACAAATTATTAGAGTACTTAGTAAAGAGTTAAGTTGGTCGCACCTTTGTCTTATAATATATATAGATGATCCATTAAAAAGAGAGTTTTATTCACAAATGTGCAAAATGGAGCATTGGAGTTTCCGAACTTTCAAAGAAAGGATTCAGTCAATGCTTTACGAAAGAACTGCGATTAGTAAAAAACCAGAACAAACTATAATTAAAGATCTAGAATCATTAAAAAAGGAACAAAAATTAAGTCCTGATTTAGTATTCAGAGATCCTTATTTTCTTGATTTTTTAGGATTGAAAGACACCTATTCGGAAAAAGATTTTGAAACTTCTATTATAGTAGAACTCCAAAAATTTATTATAGAACTTGGTAGCGATTTTGCTTTTATGTCGCGTCAAAAGAGAATTACAATAGATAATCGTGATTACTATATTGATTTGCTTTTTTATCATCGCAGATTAAAATGTTTGGTTGTTATAGATTTAAAAATAGGTGAGTTTGAAGCAAGTTATAAAGGTCAAATGGAATTGTATTTGCGATTTCTTGAGAGATATGAAATGGTAGAAGGTGAAAACAATCCGATAGGTTTAATACTCTGTGCCGGTAAAAATGAAGAGCATGTTGAATTAATGCAATTAGATAAAAGTAATATACGTGTGGCTGAATATTTGACTGCTTTGCCAACTCAAAAGTTATTACAAGAGAAATTGCATTTAGCAGTAAAAATTGCTCAACAGAAACTTATACATAAATGTAATGAATAAAAATCATTATAAATAAAAATAAAAAAACCTAAGTCCAAATGTGCGAACTTAGGTTATATCTAAATATAAAAAGCAATTTTTAATTCCCTGCCTGCCGGTAGGCATGGTTAATTTTTAATTTTTAATTCTTAATTATTTCCCCGTAACTACCTTGCCGGTCTTAGTATTCAACTCGGAGCCAAACATAGAGTGAGGTATCATATAAACTAATAGTAAGACAACTGAAGCAACTACTACCATCGTTCTCTTTGTTTTATCTTTAAATAATAAATACACAGCAATAGCCCAGAAAATAAAACCAATCATAGCTTTGTTGTCAGTAAGATCCTGTCCAAATGGCCAGCCTGTCCAGTAAGCATCAAAAGCATACTTTTGTACAATAGGACCTAATACTATACCTCCAAAAAACAAGGTTCCTAATGTGATAATAGCATAATTAAAAGTCTTACTCCCTCTTCTTAATGCTTCGATACCGGTGCGAGTTGAGAAAAGCATGGCAAGAAACATAAATAAAATATGTGGTATCATAATAAATGCAGGCACATCACCTTTGAATCGGATTACAACCGGCAAAGGATTCAATGCAAAGCTCTCATTTTTATAGTTAAGGAATGCTTTATACTCTAATTTACCTGCCATTGGCTGTGCAGGCATCTCAGCATATAATACATTCTTATCATCGCGCTTCATAGTCACTTCCTGCCACTGTTCGTCAGTCTTATATCTTCTATATAAAATAGAACCTGTGATAGCAGTATCTAAATCTTTAAACTCTAGTTTAGCATTTGAGGAAGTAACATGCGAACGCAAAAGCTGATACTTAATATCCTTATTTGCTAAACTTATTTTGCCTGAAACAGGGTAAGTAGGACCCGTCATACGCTGGTAGGTGGCAATACTTAAAGTAAATATAATGGCAAAAACCCACCATAGAATTGATTTTATTTTATTACTCATAGTTTAATTTTTAATTGTGTTTTGTTTTTTACTCGCATTTATTGCATCATATAATATCTGATGTATATTAGTTCTGATATTAAAATCAGCTAACTTATGATTATCTGCATCAGGATTAACTCTGTTAGATAAAAATATATAAACAAGATTCTCTTTAGGATCAACCCAAACATAAGTGCCTGTAAAACCCGAATGTCCATAGCTTTGTTGAGAAGCACTTATACAAACAGGTCCATTATTAGTAGGTGTTTTAGTTTGTCTGTCAAAACCAAGCGCACGACGATTTAAAGTTAAAGGGAATTGTTGACGAGTGAAGAGCTCTACTGTTGCAGTATCAAGATATTTATGTCCTGCATATGTTCCTTTCTGCAAAAGCATTTGAAAGATAACAGCGAGTTCACCTGCATTTGAAAACAAACCAGCATGTCCTGATATACCACCCATCATAGCTGCACCCTGATCATGTACATATCCATGAACTAATTGCTTCCGGAACTCATTGTCGTTTTCAGTTGGTATAATATTAGCCAATGTCTGATGATTTAAAGGATTAAAAAACGTATTATTTAAACCAAGAGGGATATAGAATTGTTCATTCAGAAATTGTTCAAAAGTTTGCTTTGTAATCTTCTCAACTAATTCCCTTAATAGATAAAAACCTAAATCACTATATACGTATTCCTCCTTGTCAAGCAAATCAGAATCAACAATAGCTTTAATAATACTATCTTTATAATCATCTCTTAAGTAAATACTATCAGCAACTTTAATGTTGTTCTTTAAAGTCTGCACCTTTGTATAGTAATTAGTATCAAGCTGTCCGTTAACTAATGTTTTTTTATAGAAAGCTATCCAAGGCTTAAGTCTGGCCTGATGAGTCATGACTTTTCTTATGGTAATATCTTTCTTATTAGTTCGCTTAAGATACTTCAAATATTCTGACAGCTTCTTATCCAGATCAATCTTACCTTGTTGGTAAAGTTTCATCATTGCAAGAGTAGTAGCAGTAACCTTTGTTAAGGAAGCCAGATCATAAATATTAGTATCATCAACAGGAGTAAGATCTTGATAGGTTTTAGTTCCAAAAGATTTCTGGTAAAATACCTTACCATCCTTTGCAGCTACTATCTGACAGCCTGGAAAAGCTTTCTCTTTAATCCCATTTAATGCGATAGAATCAATTTTAGTAAGGATATTATTGTCTAAATTCAATTCTTCGGGCATATAATAGCCTAAACGAATCCTATTAGTTTTTAAACTATGATTTAAAGGATAATTTTCATTGATAGTAACAGGGAGTATGCCTTTAGCCTCGGTTCCGCCAAATATTAATTGCGCAGATGTGTTTTGAGATTGAGGTTTGTCTTGATAAGAGATGATAATTGCCTGAATATTTTTATCATTAAATAAACTTAAAGTATAAGGATAACCAAAAATATCCAAAATTACTTTAGTCTTTTTAGAAAGCTTTTCAACCAGTTCGAAAGTTTGCTTTGACATGCCGAAGTTAGTCTCAAAATGACTGTTAGTATTATGAACTCCAACAATAACCAAACTGTATTTTGATAGTTCCTGAACTAAGTTTTCTATTTGATGAGCATTAAATTCCTTAGGAAGATTGTAATTTTGTGCTCTTGTATACTTCCCTATTGTTTGTTGAAATATACTTAAAGAAGTTTCGCCTATTGATAATACAGCGATGTTATAATTCTCAGTGTTTTTTAATGGGATTATATTATTTTCATTCTTAACTAATGTAAGCGCATCTCTATATATCTCGGTACATAGCACATCAGAAGTTCTATTATTTAGTTTCTGAAAAAGATTATCAGTATTAATATTTTTAAAATGGTTAAGACCTGCATCATACTTATATGATAGTACTTTTTTACACTTATTATTAAAATCTTCTTGCGAAATAAGATTACTATCTAACGCAAGTTTAATTGATTTGATTGCAACTTCAATATTTTCGGGTAATAGAAGGACATCATTACCTGCCTGTAAAGCCTTAACTTCAACCTCTCCTTTTTTATAATTACCTGCTACTGCTTTCATCTCTAAAGCATCAGTAAATATTAAACCTTTAAAGCCAAGATCCTTTCTAAGTATATCAGTAACTATAGTTTTAGAAAGAGTAGAAGGTGTATTTTTAATTGAATCTAATGAAGGGATATATAAATGAGCAACCATCAATCCATTCAGACCGTTTTTAATAAGTTCCTTGAAAGGATAAAGATCAAGGGTGTCTATCATTTCTTTTGAATGATTAATAACAGGTAGTTTAAGGTGTGAATCTGAGTCAGTATCACCATGACCGGGGAAATGTTTGGCTGAAGTAATTAAACCACAGTTCTGCATACCTTTCATATAAGCCACAGATTTACGTGCAACCTTAACTTTATCTTCTCCAAACGAACGACTGTTAATAATAGGATTTCGTGGATTACTATTAATATCAGCAACAGGAGCAAAGTTTATATGTATTCCAAGTGTTTTACATTGATTAGCTACCTCACAGCCCAGTTTATATATTAAATCATCTTTTTCCAAAGCCCCCAGTGTCATCTGACGTGGAAAATAAACAGTACTGTCAAGACGCATTGCAAGTCCCCATTCGCCATCAATAGAAATTAGTAATGGTGTTTTAGCAAATTTTTGATAGTAATTAGTTGTACCCGCCTCTGAAGTAGGACTCCCTTTAAAAAAGCAAACTCCTCCAATATTATACTTTGCAATATGCTTTGCGATGGTATCATAATAGATAGTATCCCTATCAGAAAAAGAACGAATAACCATTAATTGGGCTATACGTTGTTCGATAGCTAAAGAGTTAAATACTGAATCAACCCATCTTTGTTTATTTAGATCGGTTTTGCTGTCGTTTAAATGTACCTGCGAATAAATATTTACAGGAATAATAAGAAGTAATAAGAGTTTTAGTAATAAGTTCTTCATTAGTTGAAGCAATTGCATTTTAAATTAATCCTGCAAAGATACGTTAAATTATTTAGTATTATTTTGCATTTTAACCAAAAAAAAAGTCCCGCTACTAACGGGACTTTTTTTTAAATAAAGTAAAAGTTTATTTTACTTTTCCAGCTAGAGCAGAACCTACTTTAAATTTAACAACTTTTTTTGCTGCAATTTTAATTTCTTTGCCGGTTTGAGGATTACGTCCTTTTCTAGCAACTCTTTTAACAACATTAAAAGTTCCGAAACCAATTAAAGCAACTCTGTCACCTTTTTTTAAAGATTTAGAAACTGTTGTAATAAAAGCTTCTAAAACTTTTTTAGTTTCAATTTTTGTCATTTTTGCTTCTGCTGCCATAGCATGGATTAACTCAGCTTTGTTCATTTTTAATTTTTTTAATTATAAATTGTTTAATTACTAATTTGAGGTGCAAATATAATAATAAAAATCAAGAAAGTCAAGCTTTTTTAACAAAAAAATGCAAAAATGTTAATAAATTAGCTGATTTGTTAATAACTTTAGTTGTTTTATGCTTATTTTGTAGTTATTTTAAGCGATTTGTTTTTAGAGAATCCCAATTTCATTACTTGAAATTTATCTTTTAATGTAAATCCTCTAAGAAAATCAGTAACATTCATTCTCTTTTTTCCGGCAAGTTGAATATCTATTAGATTTACGTAGCCATCAGCTGTGGTTATTTTGATATACGTTTTATTATCGGTAAATAGTTTTCCAACTTCAAAAGAATGATCAGTTAATTCGTAAGATGCTTTATAAATCTTTAAATAGAATTCTATACTATCAAGAGATGATATTAACTCGGTAAATGCTGTTGGAACCGGGCTTAAACCTCTTATTAAATTAACAACATCTTTTGCCTTGTTATTCCAGTTTATCCTGCAATCATCCTTAAAGATTTTTGGGGCTTTATTAATAACTCTATCATTTAATATAATTGAATGTTGATCAACCGGAGTTACTTTTTGGTTCTCTATCGCTTTTACAGTCTTAATAACTAATTCTGCCCCTTTAACCATCATTTCGTCATGCAACTCTCCTAAACTCCATTCTTCGTCTATTGAAATATGTTTTGTTAGAAGGATTTTTCCTTCATCAATATTTTCATTTAAAAAGAAAGTTGTAAGTCCAGTTTCAGTTTCTCCATTAATGATGGCCCAATTCATTGGAGCTGCACCACGATAGTCGGGTAGGAGGGATGCATGCAGATTAAATGTTCCGACAGGAGGTAACTGCCATAATACTTTTGGTAGTTTTCTGAAAGCTACTACAATTTGTAAGTCCGGGTTTATTTCTTTTATAGTTTCAATAAATGTTTCTTCATTTAATTTCTCAGGTTGTAATACAGTTATATTATTTTCTATTGCGAATTGCTTGACCGGTGAAGCAGTTAATTTCTGGCCTCTTCCCGAAGGTTTATCAGGTGTTGTAACTACTGCAACTACATTATAATTGTTTTTTAAAAGAATCTCTAATGAAGCAACTGCAAATTGGGGTGTCCCCATGAAAATAATTCTCATAATACAACAGTTTTAAATTTACTTTTCTAGCTCATTTACTAAGCCGACCATCTTTATGGCTGTAATAGCTGCTTCAATACCTTTGTTGCCATGTTTTCCTCCCGAACGGTCTTTTGCTTGTTCTTGTGTATTTGTTGTTAAAACGCCAAAAATAACAGGGCAATTATATACAGTATTTAATTTCATTATACCATTAGCTACAGCATCACAAATAAAATCAAAATGGCGGGTTTCTCCTTGTATCACACATCCCAGACATATCACTGAATCAACTTCAGCGTTTTCAAGCATTAATTGTGCTCCTAAAACTAATTCAAAACTTCCGGGAACCTTCTTAATAATAATATTGTCTTCTTTAACACCGTTTTCAATTAAAGATTGATAAGCACCTTCGGCAAGTGCATCAGTAATTTCGGTATTCCATTCCGATACTACGATGCCGATCTTCATATCATCAGCTTTAGGTAATGTGTTTTGATTATAATCTGATAAATTCTTTAAACTTGAAGCCATAATTTGTTTTTTGATTGTTATGAAAAAAGAAAAGGCAATTTGCTTATTTATATTGCAAATTGCCTATCCAATTAATTATTAAAGTGTAATTATTGATTTAACATCCCTTTTGCTCTTGCAATAAGTTTGTCTACTTCTCTAAATTCTTGTGATTTATAATGATCTTTCTTTATCTGTTCATACATTTTTAATGCATTAGTCCAATCACCTTTTTCTTCATATACAAATCCTGCTTTCATTAAATACTGTGGTGCAGTGAAATTATTATCATTTTTATCAACAGCCTGTAGATAATATTTAAGAGCATTTTCTGCATCATTTTGTTCCATATATGCATCTCCGATTGAGCCTAATGCAACAGAACTAATTATCTGATCTTTTCCGCTATATTTTTTAAGATAAGTAATAGCATCATCAAATTTATGTTGTTTCAGATAAATAATACCTGTGTAATATTTTGCCAAATTAGCAGCATCAGTCATTCCGTAATTATCAATAATATCAAGAAAACCTACATGTTCTCCATCACCATTTAGAGCTTGATTTAATGAATCTAGTTCGAAATATTTTTCAGCATAAAACATTTCGCTATGAGCCTTTGTCTCTTTTGGTTCGAAATAAAATTTCTTAGAACCGAAATAACCTAAAACAAAAACAATTATAATTCCGACTACAATAAGTATAACCTTTTGATTTCTTTCTATAAATTGTTCTGTTCTGCCTAACGCTTCTTCTACAGCTAATATTTTGCCTTCAGTATTATCGTGTTTCTTTGCCATATTTAAAATATTTTAGTTTGCAAAAGTATTATTTTTTTTTGAATTACTTAACATTATTATTCACTTTTATTTAAAAAGATATAATTCGTATCTTTTTACATCATGTAAATGAGTTGTTTTTAACTTTATTAAACTTATTACTTGCTTCTTTTTATCTTATCAATCCTTTTAATTTGTTCTATTTACACCATGATATAACTTTTCATCCTCCTCCATATCTATTAGATGTTTATATAAAGGCTCTATTTTTCCATTAAATGGCACATAATAGTAAATATTGTTACCTTTTTGTAGTACCATCCCATCATCATTATCTCCTTTTAAATAAAAAATATAATCAGGTTTAAATGCAATTAACTCTTTACAATATCCTTGATGATGATAAAATCTATTTCCCTTATCACTTTCATCCGTTTCATCAAATACATCAGCAATACGACAATTGTGATTACCGAAATCCATAATACCCCAGAATCTTTTATATCTATAAAATTGAATATAATAGGGAATTGTAGTAGTGTCAACTAAAAGTTCATTCATTAAATTTGTTGTGCTATCTATTTTAATGTCTTTATTTTTTAAATAGATATAGCATAAAATTTCAATTTTTAAATCATTTACATTAACATAATTCTCTTTTTTCCATTGATGCTTATATTTATTTATTAGAATTAAACATGTATCTTTATAACTATTGTATTTCTTTTCTAAAATGCATTTGATATCATAATTAGGTTTATTGTCA
The DNA here is from genome assembly GCA_903911455.1 of uncultured bacterium. GTDB lineage: Bacteria > Bacteroidota > Bacteroidia > Bacteroidales > JACABE01 > JBAXLO01. Next base: position 302 of record CAIWDQ010000490.1, on the reverse strand, counting down.
ACCATTAATGGGATTTGCCCAATACTTATATATACACATAATATAAGTATAACTATTAAAATCTTTCTCATGATTATTGTTATGAATTATTAATGTCAAAAATTACTACAAATGTACAATTAAAAATCAATACATGTCTTCTATTTTTTTATCTAAACTAAAATAACAACTTTATTTTAGCTTTTAAATCTTATTATATTAATATAAGTGAATATTTCCGTTTTTGAACATCGATTTGATGTACAAAAACGGATATTTTTTGCTCATTTTTGAGTGTTGCTCGGACGGATGATCGACGGTAG
>CAIWDQ010000489.1 GCA_903911455.1 uncultured bacterium | reverse complement strand
TCCAAAGTTACTAGCTTTTTCTACATCGAAAGGAGAAAGTTCTCCAAAGTTACTAGCTTTTTCTACATCGGAAGGAGAAAGTTCTCCAAAGTTACTAGCTTTTTCTACATCCGAAGGTCGTCGTCGACCTTAATTACGTCGTCGCCGACGTTCCGAAGTACAATTACTTAGAAAATTGGGTCGACTTCGGATTTATAATATAAAATAATGAAGATTATTTTGGGTTAAGATATGATATGCAGTCTGATTTAGATGTGAATGTCTCTAATTACGTGCAGTTGTATTTCATTCCTGCCAAAGGGAAAACATAAATAGTGAATATCCTCTAAAAATTACAATTACGTCATTGCGAACGAAGTGAAGCAATCTCAAACTATATTTAAACAATAGATTGCTTCGTCGTTCCTCCTCGCAATGACGACGTTTTAATTCTAAAATGACTTAATAAAGAAGACTAAAATATTGAAATTATGTGAAAAGAAAAAGAAGTCTGCTAATCGTTTAAACAAATTAACAGACTTCTTAAATATATTTTCTTTATTAAGCTTTGCGCTGAATGGCTTTTAGAGCAGCAGCAACGATAGATGTATGATTAAGACCGTATTTTTCCATCAATTCTTCGGGAGTTCCACTTTCTCCAAAGCTATCATTAACTGCAACCATTTCAATTGGTGCTGGAAAACTCAAACCTAAAAGCTGAGCAATGCTATCGCCCAAACCACCATTACGCTGATGTTCTTCGGCAGTAACCACACATTTAGTTTTAGTAACTGATTTAAGAATAGCTTCAGTATCAAGAGGCTTTATAGTGTGTATATTGATGATTTCAGCACTAATATCTTTTGCGGCAAGCATAATACCGGCTTCAATAGCAGGCCAAACCAGATGCCCGGTAGCAAAGATACTTACATCAGTTCCTTCATTTAAAATAATAGCTTTACCAATCTCAAACTTTTGATCCAAAGGCATAAAATTAGGTACTTTAGGACGTCCAAAGCGAAGATATACAGGTCCAACGTATTCAGCAATAGCTATAGTTGCAGCTTTAGTCTGATTATAATCACAAGGATTAATAACACACATGCCCGGAAGCATCTTCATAAGCCCTATGTCTTCTAAAATCTGATGTGTAGCACCATCTTCACCCAAAGTTAAACCAGCATGTGATGCACATATCTTAACATTTTTGTTAGAGTAAGCAACCGACTGGCGAATTTGATCATAAACTCTGCCTGTAGAGAAATTTGCAAAGGTTCCTGTAAAAGGAATTCTTCCTCCGATAGTCATTCCTGCTGCAATGCCAATCATGTTAGCCTCAGCTATTCCAACCTGAAAGAATCTGTGAGGAAATTCTTTTTCAAAAGCATCCATTTTAAGCGAGCCGGTAAGATCGGCACAAAGTGCAACAACATCTTTATTGTTTCTTCCAACTTCAAGTAGTCCATCGCCAAAGCCTGAACGTGTGTCTTTTGATCCTGTATTTGTATATTTGTCCATTGTGATTAGTTTCTGAATAAATTTACGCTTGTGCTCGTCCCTGATTCTATTTTAAACTCCTTATCTATAGTGGTGATCGTCCTTGTTGACATCTTGCTCCTGAAAACAACCCTGTATTTACCGGGTTGAAGTACAAGAGATTCCATCGGCTCTTTCTCACTTAAGTTATAAATCCATCGCATCTTATTATCTTCAATTACATACAAGCTGCCATAGCCGTCAACTGACTTCGTAATGATAGCAATGCCGGGGATAGGTATCTCAATTGTAGTAGTATAGCTCTGCTTTATCTCCACATCTTTAATATACAGCCTCGGCAGACAAAGAATCTCCAGATCATAACTACCAATAATATATTTCTCGTTCTGATTAAAGTACTGAACATTTAGGGTTGACATTTCACCTTTCTTCCTAACAATGCAGTTAAGAGTCTTCACATTCTGGGTGTTACTGGTACCCATAAGTTTTAATTTAAGATAGCCTTGAGGTGCATCTATCGGGATAATCGTGTGCTTACCGGGAGTAAGTTTAACTGCATCAATACTAACAGGAGGTATGGTATGCACAACGATATCATACTTTAACAAAGGATCAATGACAAGAGTATCAGGATAACCGCGATTGTTCATAGTGTGAACGAAATTGTACTTCACAAGTCCTGAAAAGTTATCATAGAAAGTCATGTTAGTGTTCGTTTCAGTAGGATTTCCATCCGAATCAAGAAGATTAACCTGCGCAGTAGTTGAGTTTAAGGCCTGAGAGATAACGACATTCAAAGCTTTGTTGAATTCAGCCTCACTAGTAGCATCAAAGTAAGTCCCTACGCAATCAAAACTCTCTTTAAAGTTCTTACCGATACCAATAATAAAAGGTTTTAAGATAATACCTCTCTTCTGAAGCATCTGAGAAACAGCGCATGGGTCGCCACCACATTCCTCAATGCCATCAGTAATAAGAATAACGATATTACGACAGCCCGAACAGACAGGGAAGTCATCAGCACACTTCTCTAAAGAGTAAGCAATGGGAGTAGTGCCTCTGGGAACTATACTACGGAGTTTCTGCGAGATCTTTGGAACATTATCCTTGGCAAAAGGGATCTCAAGTTTGGTATCATTGCAATCCTGGGGCGGAAAATTCTTCTGATGTCCGTAAACACGCAAAGCAAGCTCTAAATCTTTAACATTCTTAAGGCTATCAAGCATATTCGACAGCAATTTCTGAGCTATACTTATCTTAGTATCACTCTGCCATCTGCCAAACATAGATTGAGAGGCATCAAATATAAACAAAATCCTGGTAAGCGGTGGCGGTTGGTCGCCATCCGTATCTTTAGCTCTCTTAGTTTGTGCATTAATAAATGTTGTAACTAAAAGAAGCGTGATAAGTAGGATATGTTTGAATGTTTTTTTCAATAGATTAAGAATTATTTATTAATAATCACCTAATGTTTCAGTCAATTGAGAGAGAGCATTGGCAGCCTGTTCATCATTAGGAGCCGAGCCATGCCATTTGTGAGTGCCCATCATAAAATCAACACCACAACCCATCTCAGTCTTCATAATAATAACGACAGGTTTCTGTTTACCGGTATAATTTCGGGCATCTTTTAAGGTAGCAACAATTTCGGCCATGTTATTACCATTAGTTTCAAGCACAGTCCAACCAAAGGCTAACCATTTAGCTTTTAGATCACCAAGTGAAACAATATCATCAACAGGACCATCTATTTGTTTGCCATTATAATCAATGGTAGCAATAATATTATCAATCTTTTTAGCAGCAGCATACATAGCAGCTTCCCAAATCTGCCCTTCCTGCAACTCCCCATCGCCGTGAAGGCAATAAACCAGATTGTTATCGTTGTTAAGTTTTTTTGAAATGGCAGCACCGATAGCAACAGATAAGCCCTGACCGAGAGAACCGCTGGACATACGAATGCCGGGTAAGCCCTCGTGTGTAGTAGGATGCCCCTGAAGGCGAGTGTTTAACTTACGGAAAGTTGCTAACTCCTTTACAGGGAAATAACCTGAGCGGGCAAGAACACTATAAAACAGTGGAGAAATATGACCGTTAGACAAAAAGAAAAGGTCTTCGCCAATTCCATCCATCGTAAAGTTTTTTGGGTCGTGTTTCAATACTTCAAAGTATAGAGCCGTCATGTAATCAGCAGCACCTAAGGAGCCTCCGGGATGTCCTGAATTAACAGCATGAACCATGCGGATAATATCGCGACGTACTTGTGTTGAAATGTTTTGCAGTTCAGTAATTGTTGGCATATCTATAAAAATTATCCTGCAAAAGTATCATTTTTTAGTGAGACTGAAGGTAAAATAAATGCGTAGATTTAAAAAGTTACCAACAAGTAACTAACAATTTTAAGAAGGAAAGTGCCTTGAG
>CAIWDQ010000488.1 GCA_903911455.1 uncultured bacterium | reverse complement strand
TTTTTATTTTACTTAGTTTTACAATGCTTTTCATCCTATCAGGTATGCAATTGAAAGCACAACCTGGGGTATATTGTTGGAATAATCCTTCAATATGCGGCAGTTATTGCTCAGGTGAAGGGCTTAGCTATGTGTCAATTGGCGCTTTGGTAAAAGGTAATTATGCCAATCCTGTTGCACATGATTCTTGCAGTTATTTAAATTCTGCAATTGGTTATCAGTATTATTATGGTAATTGTGTGTTAAATTTGGGGCAAACTTATACCCTAACTACAAGAACTTACAATACTGATGGCGTTTACACAGCTTATATTATGTCAGTATGGTTCGACTGGAATCATGACGGAGTATTAGATGCTACAGAATGGACACAAATAGGTGTAAGTGTAAACGCAAATACATTTACTACAACAAGTATTACGGTTCCTGCTAATGCTACTCCGGGTAAAACCCGTATGAGAATTCGTATTAGGGGTAACGGTAATCAAAATGGAGCAGGTGATGCTTGCTTAGTTATGGGTTCGGGTAATACCGAAGATTATGATGTTTGGGTTTTACCTCCTACTACCCCTTATGTTTATACAAATCCTTCTTTTAATAATTTCAATTATGCTCTTTTTGGAACTTCATCAGCTCCAAAAACTTTTGTTATTACAGGTGGTAACCTAACTGGTGGTACCGGTAATATTTCAGTTACTGCTCCTACAGGTTTTCAGGTATCTACTTCTCCTACCGGTCCTTGGACTACTAATCCTGTGAGTAAAATATATATAGGCACAACATTTTTAGATAGTGTTTATGTTAGATTTACACCTTTAGCTGCTAATACTGCATATTCAGGCAATTTAACTATAGCTGGTGGTGGAGCTACAGGCTCTACTGCTGTACAAGGTACTTCCCAATTAATATATTGTCCTTCGGCCTCTTATTATGCTACTTATGAACAAATCAATAATGTAAACTTTGGCGGTATTAATAATACTTCTACTACAACGTCAAGTTATACTGACTATACAACTACTGTAACTCCTGCGCAAATTGTTCAAACTGTTAACTATCCACTTTCTATTACAGTAAATGGTCCTTGGTATTCAAGTGCAACTGCTAGTAAATATTGCAGAGTTTGGATTGACTGGAATCAGGATGGTGTTTTTGACCCTGTTACTGAACTTGCTTACGATGGAATGTTTACAAGTACTAATCCTGTTATAGGTAGTAATATTTTAGTACCAGGTTCTGCTATGTTAGGTATCACACGTATGAGAATTATTGTTTCGGGATACTACGGCCCTCCTGATCCATGTTGGAATGGTTCTGCCAGTACCTATTATGGTGGTGAAACAGAAGATTACAATGTAAACGTTTTACCTAGTACTACTCCTTTTATGAGTAGTTTCCCTGGTTTATATAATTTTGGTTATGTAGCTTTTGGTAATACTTCAGGAGATTCAATTGCAACTATTACTGCAAATGGCTTAACCGGTGCACCAGGATTTATAACAGCTACTGCACCTACAGGTTTCCAGGTTTCTAATAACGGATCAAGCTGGGGATTAACTGCTCAAATTCCTTATTCTACAGCTGCTTTGTCTCCATCTTCATTACATATTAGATTTAATCCTACAATTGGTAGTGCCAATTTCTCAGGTTATGTAACATTATCAGGTGGTGGTCAAAACTGGTCAATTGCCGTTACTGGAACATCATTATTACAATATTGTCCTTCCAGATCAGAATACAATGGTACTTACGACCAGATTCAGAACATTACTGTAAGTAATATTAATAATACAAGTGGTGGTTCTAAATATTCGGATTATACTACTTCTGTAGCTGCCGGTTTATTAAATAAAGGTGTTAATTATCCTTTTTCTATGACAGTAGGGGGTAATAACTATTCTACCGGTTCTACCTATTATTATAATGTATGGATCGATTATAATCAGGATGGTGTTTTTAATCCTACAACTGAGCTCGTGTGTTCAGGCACATTTGTACGTTCAAGCACAGTACAATCAATTTTAACAAATAATTTTACAGTTCCATCAACAGCTTTAAACGGCTTAACAAGAATGAGAATTATAATGTGTTATTATTATAACCCAGATCCTTGTTTTGATTATCCTAATGGTTCATATTATTATGGTGGAGAAACCGAAGATTATGATGTTAATATTATTTCGGCTGGAGTACCTTACTTTAGTATAAATCCAGCAGGTCATAATTTTAACTATCAACTTTTTGGTACTACATCACCTGCATTTGAAGTTGATTTGACAGGGAATTATTTAAGTGGAGCTCCAGGTACAATTACTGTTACTCCTCCTCCTGCTTTTTCAGTTTCATTATCACAAAACTCAGGATATACTTCTTCTCCTCTTTCAGTACCTTATACAAGTTCAACATTAGGATTAACTCCTCTCTTTGTTAAATTTACACCTCAAGCAACTAATACTGCTTATCAAGGAAATATGGTAATTACAGGAGGTGGTACCAGTACTAATGCTTTCTTGCAAGGTACTTCGTTGTTGCATTATTGTGATTCTAAATCAGAATACAATGGTACATATGACCAAATTAATAATGTTACTTTTGCAAATATAAATAACAATAGTGGAGGATCATATTATTCAGATTATACTGTTACAACAACAACTCCAACTATTCCACCAGTACCGGCTGCTAATGTAGTACAAACAGTAAGTACTCCACTTTCATTTACAGTAGGTGGTACACCTTATTCAACAGGAGCAACTTATTATTATGGTGTTTGGATAGATTATAATCAGGATGGTGTTTTTGATCCAATTACTGAAAGAGTTTTCAGTGGATCATTTGTACATACTACAGGTAATAATGTTACTCTTGCAACAAATGTAACTATACCTTTAACTGCACTTACAGGAAATACAAGAATGAGAATCATAGTAGATTATTACTATGCAAATAATCCTTGTTTTAACTATCCAAGTGGTGATTATTATTATGGTGGCGAAACAGAAGATTATACAGTTAATGTAATAGCTGCTCTTCCATGTAATGCTCCAACTAATCAACCTACAGCTTTCGTACCTAATGCATCATATTTATATATCAACGGTTCGTTTACTGCATCACCTGATGCTGATAATTATCTAATCGTTAGAAGTTCTTCTCCAACTTTATCTGCAATGCCGGTAAATGGCACTACTTACGCTTCAGGTGCTTCTTTAGGTGGTGGTACAGTTGTAGCTTACCAAACAGGAACTAGTTTCACAGATCCTAATCTTAATTATTCAACACAATATTATTATTTTGTATTTGCTGCTAATTCATTCTGTTTAAATGGGCCTTTATATTTAACTGTAAACCCATTAACACAGGTTATTAATACAATGACTCCTGCTATTATTCATTCAGTAGCTAATGGCAACTGGAGTAACCCAAATACATGGAATACAATGTCAGTACCTGATTTCTTCAGTACTGTTTATATTGATAGTTCATATACTGTACATCTGGATGTAGCAATTGATTCATGCTTTAACTTAATTGTAAATAATGGAGGTACTTTAGATGCTACAGGTATTATTGGTGTACTTAATTTACAAAATGGTATTGAAAATAATGGTACTATTAATCTATCTGTTGACGCATCAGATTATGCTACTTTAAAATTCGGAGGTGCATATTCTGCATCATACACCGGAGCTGGTACAAATAATCTAAAATGGATAAATGTTAAAAAAACAATTCCTGGAAATATTTTACCAACAAGTCCAACTGTTGATTTTAATATGAATAATCTTACAATTAATGGTAGTAATTTAGATACAATTGGTTTCTTACATTCAGTAGATAACTACGGTATCATTAAATTCTCAGGGAATTATAATTTGACTACCAACTTATTTGATGCTTCAAATTATACAATTCAAACTTATACAGGTTTCTGGTTGAATAATCCTAACTTTACAATAAGAGGTCAGGCTTCTGATGTACAAATGAGTGGATTATTACATATGTCTCAAGGTACTTACAATGTAGGTAATGCTATTAACCATACAATGTTCCTCAATGTTGGATCTTATTATATTATGGATGGTGGTTTTATAAATGCTACTGGTAGAATTTATAATTCAACTTCTGGAACCTTTAATATGAGTGGCGGTTTAATGACTGTTGCTACTATTGGTAATAATAACGGAACAGGTGCATTCGAATATCTTGGTGGAAGCTCTAACTCTCCAATATTATTCCAAATGACTGGTGGTACTATTAATGTACAGAATGCGAATTCAGGTTCAAGTAAAATTGATGTCAGATTCCCTATCCCAACAAGTTTAGGTAACGTTAATATTACTGGTGGTACAGTTAAACTAGGTAATGCTAATACTCAAAGTACTGCACAGAATTTTATTATTGATGGGCAATACTGGGATGTAGTAGTTGATACAACTACTGCACAACATTCAGTAGGAGAATATGCAACTACATCTATTTATCACAATTTCACTAACCCTGGTTCAGGTATATTCAATTTAGCTAATACTTCATCAGTAGGTCAGGTATTAAATATGTATGGAAACTTCTTTGATAAGGGTGGTGTAAATGGAACAGTATCAACTGCTGCTGCAATTAACTTCTTAGGAACAACTGCACAGACATTTAATATTGGAACATTATCACAAATAGCTAACGTGTCTCTAAATAATCCTTTAGGTGTGAATGTAAGTAATAAAGCTATACAGGCAGTTAATGGATTAACTTTAATAAATGGTGCTTTCTCAGGAGCAGCATTCTTGTTAGGAAATAACACAGGTGGTACTTTTACATATACTAAAGGACATGGTTCAACATCTGCTACTCCAAGTTTCAACTTTACGAATATGACTGTTAATTATACCTATAATGACACTATTGCTCAAACTACAGGTTCTGAAATTCCAGCAACTATCAGTGGTCAGTTAACATTAAACAATCCTAAAGGATTAACTTTGGGTGCTAAACAAGTAGCTGCTGTAATGTACTTAACAAGTGGAAGATTAAATACTACATCAACTAAACCTATTGTTCTTACAAGTTCTTCTGCAGGTGCTTTAGGTGGTAACTTCTCTAATACTACATTTGTTAACGGTCCAATTTCAAGAGCTATACCAGCTGCTACTAACAATCAAGGAACATGGTTATATCCTGTTGGAACTGTTTCTGCTGCTTCTGATACTATATTATACAATCCTTTTGCTTTAATTAATCCTTCTACAGGTGGTACTACTAAGGCTTACGTAAGAGTTACTGATATGAAAGGTAATTATGCAGGAACTCCGGGACAATATATGTTAACAGTTAATACTGATAGAAGATGGTTAACAGCACTTGATTCAGGGGTTGTAAACTTTTCTTATATACAGGTAACTGACACAAATATCAGTAAATCAAAAATAGCTAGTTATTGTGCAACTGCAAATGGTACCTTTGCTGGTTTCAGATGTACAGTTGATACCATTAATCATGTATTAACCGGCATTGATTCAGTGATGTCTCCTATTGGTTATTTTGCAATCGGAACAAAGAAACCTATGAGTTTTGTTTCTTGTACTTCTACACAATCAAATATTGGAATGGTTACTCAAGGAACAACCAAGAATCAAATATTGGGATTAGAGGTAGTAACTGTAGGTTCTTCAGATGCATTGGTATTATCTCAGATCAATTTAAATGCAAACGGGACAACTAACTTAACAGATATTTCCAATATCAGACTCTATTATACTGGTACTAGCAACGTTTTTGCTACTTCAGGTACAGGAGTATATGCAGTTGACTCAACGAATAATTTTTCAAGTGGTAGCTTTAATTTAAACCCATCTACAGTAGTTCCTTTTACATTGGTTGAAGGTACTAATTATTTCTGGTTAGCTTACGATATTAATAGTAATGCAGCAAATAATAATTATGTAGATGCTCAATGCTTAAGCATTACAGTTGATGGAATTCCAAGGACTCCTACAGTTACAAACCCATTTGGCAGTAGAAAAATATTTACTGTAATTACTACTACATTCACTTCAATGAATTTTGATACAATATGGACTTCTGCTGAAGATATAGGTTGGTCATGTCCACAAACAGGTTATCAAAGATGGCATAACGATACCTATGCAGGTGCTGACTGGCCAAGTACAGGTGGATCTAATCCTGCTACAGGAGCCTTAGGTACACCACATTATGCTCGTTTCCACGCATACTGGGCTCCAGCAGGAACTACAGGTGATATGATTTCTCCTACTCTTGATTGCTCTGTAAATCCAGGTAATAAAGTTTTGGAATTCTGGTATTATAAAGCAAATTCTTCAACTACTACATCTGGTCCACTTGATGTTTATGTGTCATCTGATAACGGTGCAACATGGAGTGCAAGTAAATTTAATACTGCAGGTTCATATACAGTATGGACTAAATGTACTGTTAATTTAGGACCTCTTTCTACTAATCAAGTTAAAATTAAATTCACAGCTACATCTGATTATTATGCTGATATGTGTTTAGATCAGATTTTGATTTATTCTCTGACCTCTCCACTTCAGAATTTCTTATCAGCTGGTGCTACTCAACCTGTAACTGCACCAATATTAGTTGGTGTTCAGGATCAACAAGTTTTAAGTTTAAAAGTAGTTACTCAATATGCGAATACACCATTGTCTGCAACTTCTTTTAACTTAAGTACATTAGGTTCAACTAATGCATTAGCAGATCTTGATTCAGCAGAAATTTATTACACAGGTAGTTCAAATATATTTGCAAATACTAATAAATTTGGTTCAATTTATAATCCAAATGGAATATTTAATATTACTGGTTCACAAACACTATTAGCTGATACTAATTATTTCTGGTTAATATATAATCTTAAACCAACAGCTATTCCTTATGATACTGTTGATGCTCAATTTAACTCAGTAACAATTAGTGGTACTCCTTATGCTTCATTATCTGTAAATCCAGCAGGTTATAGAGTTGTAAGGGCTCCATTAAGTGGAATTTATACAATTGATAATACCTTACCTACTGCCGGAACTAATTATACTAATTTTATTGCAGCAGTTAACGATTTGAATTCACTTGGTGTTTCAGGTCCTGTTACATTTAATGTTACAGCCGGACAAGCATTTAATATGTCAGTCCCTTCTAGTGGTGGTTTGTTTATTACTGCCAGAGGTAGTGCAGCTAATCCAATAATATTCCAGAAATATGGTTCAGGAGCTAAACCTATATTAGGTTTCACAGGTACTGCAGGTACTGAATGGGGAGTTATTTTCTATGGTGCAAGCTATATTACATTTGATGGATTAAAAATACAAGACAATGGTACATCAGCTTCTAATTATATTGAAATTGGAATTGGTGTATTATCAGCATCTCCAACTATTGGAAATAATCATATAACTGTTCAGAATTGTAATATACAGATGACTAAAGTCAATGCTTCATCATACGGTATTTATCAATATTATAATGGGTTAACAATTAGTAATATTAGTGGTGATAACAATTATTGTCATTACTATAATGATACAATTATAAACTCTAATTCCGGTATCTACTTATCTGCAACGAGTACTACTTATATGGATAAAAATACAGAAATTACAGGTTGTTATTTAAATAATTTAGGGGGTAATGCTGCAACATGTTATGGAGTATATTCTTATTATCAGGATAGTAATAAAATTGATAATACTACTTTTACTAATATGTCAACATCAAGTACAAATTATCTATATACAACTTATATGTGGTATAATAATAATACACAATTCTCAAATAATAAGATTATAAATATTACCAATACTTATTATACTTATGGGTTGTACTTATATTATCCAAATTATACAAATACTAATGGTGTAACTAATATATTTGGTAATACAGTAAATAATATTACTTTAACTTCTACAGGTTATATTTATGCGTATTACTTCCCTTATGGTTATGGTACTATTAATTTTCATGATAATGTAGCAAGCAATTTAACTACTAATACCTATGGTATTTATGGAATATATGCATATGAAGGTGGTTATGCTGGTTCTTATAATGTGTATAATAATAAAGTAACTAATTTAGCATATACTGGTTCAAGTTCATATCCTGTGTATGGTGCATATTTATACAATTCTTATAGTGGTGCTACTTATTATATGAATTTCTATAATAATATGATCTCTGATCTAAAAACTCCTGCAGGTACAAGCTCAGTTTATGGTGTTTATGTAAGTAGTGGTAATAACCCAATTAGATTCTACAACAATAGCATTTATATAAATTATACTTCTACAAATGCATCTGGAACTGCTTATGGTGTATATGCATATAATTCTTCTTCTTATCCAAATACGATTGATATGAGGAATAATATTATTGAAGTTAACCCAAATATGACAGTTGGAACAAGATCTGCTTGTATTTATTCTTCAACAGCTTCACCTTATTACTATCCAATAGCTACATCTAATAACAATTTATTGTATGCAGGAGTACCTGGTAGTTCAGCAACCAAGAACTTCATATTCTGGGATGGTACAAATAAGGATACTACTTTAGCTCAATATAAAAGTCGTATGGCACCAAAAGAAAATGCCGATGTTACTGAAGATGTTCCGTTCTTAAGTAAAACAGCAGGTGCAATGGATCTTCATGTTAGTTCTACAATTGTAACCAGAGTGGAAAGTCATGGTCTTAGAGTAACTACACCAATAGCTGTTTCAACTGACATAGATGGAAATATTCGTCAGGGAGAAGCTGGATACACAGGTACAGGAGTAGCTCCTGATCTTGGTGCTGACGAATTCAATGGTATTACTATTGATGACAATCCACCAATTATTACCTATACTTCTTTACCAAATTCAACAACAACAGTTGGTGTTACCTTAAATAATGTAAGTATAGTTGATTATTTATCAGGTGTAAATAATACAACTTCTAAACCAAGATTGTATTACAAGAAAGCATCTAATGCAAATACATTTGCTGATAATACAAGTGCTACTAATGGTTGGAAATATGTAGAAGCTACAATGACTACAAGTCCATATAGTTTCTATGTTGACTATAGTAAACTTTATGGAGGTTCTGCAATAACTACTGATACAATTTACTACTTCTTGTTAGCTACCAGTAATGCAGCTACACCATTAACCGGAGGTGATAATGCAATTTTTACTGTATTACCAACTTCAACTAATTTAACTGCTGCTAATTTCCCTGTAACTTCTGGTTATAAATCATATAATATCGCTACAGCAATGAACGGTATCTATTATGTTGGAACAGGTCAACAATGGACAAACTTTACAAGTACTACTGGTTTCTTCAATTTTGTTAATAATAATGTTGTAACAGGAAATGTAACCGTTAAAGTTGTTTCAAATACAGCTGAAACTGGTTCAGTTCAGTTGAATCAAATGGCTTATGAAGGTGTAGGTAATTATACACTTACAATTGCTCCTGTTGATACAGCTTCAGTTCAAAAAGTAATGACAGGTAGTGTTGCTTCAGGATTATTCAAAATAGCTTCTTCCAATTTTATTATTGATGGTTCTAGAAGTGGTAATGGTATCTATTTAGAAATATTTAATACTAATGGAGCTAGTAGTTCATATTGTGAACTAAATTTCATCTCTGGTGCTAATAATTGTACAGTTAAGAATACTTTCTTACATGGTGCAGATTATCAAAATTGTTCTGCAGTTTATATTTATAATTCTTCAGTAGGTTCAAATAATAACATTACATTCTTGAATGATAGTATTAATAACTGTTTATATGGATTCTATTTATATGGAAATTCTGGAACACCTAATACAAATATTACAATCAGAAATTGTTTATTAGGTTCTGATCAAACAGGATGGAAACTTCATTCATATGGAGTATATGCTTATTATTTAAATGGTTTGACATTTGATGGTAATACAATTAATCAATGGACTTTAAGTAGTAACTCGAATTATCCACGTTCTTTATATTTAAGTTCAGGTGTTAGCAATGTTAATATTACACGTAACAATTTTAAACGAGTACAGTGTTCTTATACATCATCTGGTTATGGTGCTATGGCAATCTATATAACAACAGGTAACAATGCAAGTAATATTAATATTATAAACAATTTATTCAGTAATATCATAGGTGGAGGTAGTACTTCAACTTCTTATTATTCAAGTGGAGTATATGTTTCATCTGGTGGTGGAATAAATATTTATAATAATAGTTTTAATATGTATGGTAATCCTAGTACGTTCTATGCTGCTGCAAGTAATAGTGCTTGTATTTATTTATCAAGTTCAGTTACTACAGGTATTGATATTAGAAATAATATTTTCGCAAATAATATTTTAAATACAACAACTGGTTCTAAATCTTATGCAATATGGTCAGATGCTGTAGCTACTGCATTAACAAATATAGACTATAATGATTATTATGTAAGTGGAACACAAGGTGTTCTTGGCTATTTAGGTGGTGACAAAACTACTTTAAGTGCTTGGAAAACTGCAACTACTCATGATACTCATTCTTTATTTGTTAATCCTCAATATACAAGTTTAACAAATCTAATTCCAAGTAAATGTCCAACTTCACCTGCTATTGGATCAGGTACTTCATTAGCTTTAGTACCAGCTGATATCACTAATACTCCAAGAAGTACAACTTCTACAATTGGAGCATATGAACTTGGTTATGCAAAGACTATGGATGTAGCTGCTGTTATGCAGGAATATTATGCAGGGTACAATGTTGTTCCATTAATGACCCAGACTATGGATATGGATCCAAATTCAGGAGAAATGTTCGTTAAATTC
>CAIWDQ010000487.1 GCA_903911455.1 uncultured bacterium | reverse complement strand
CTGTTATGAATAAGATTGACAAAGGAGAAGGTTCACTCGGTCAGTTAATCAATAACGATTCATTATATGTAAAACTTACAAATTCTTCTAAGGATTTAGATCTATTAATAATAGATATCAAAAAACATCCAGAACGTTATCTTAATTTCTCAATATTTAATTTTAGAAAATAAAAAGATAGTATTTTCAATAGCTTTACTATTACTATAATTATAGAATATTTAAACAATAAATGGAAATGAACGATTTTCAACAAGAGATCATTAAAGGTATTCCTGATTTATTACCAGAACCTCAAACCAGAGATGAGAAAGTAAATCATGCTCCCAAAAGAAAAGATATCCTTAATACTGAAGAAAAGAAATTAGCAATTAAAAATGCCTTAAGATATTTTGACTCTAAATATCATACAGTATTAGCTAAAGAGTTTGCTAATGAACTTCAGGATTATGGACGTATCTATATGTATCGTTTCAGACCTAATTATAAAATGTATGCAAGAGATATAAAAGAATATCCTTGTAAAACATCTCAGGCAGCAGCTATTATGCTAATGATACAGAATAATCTTGATCCTGCTGTTGCACAACATCCTCATGAATTAATAACTTATGGTGGTAATGGTGCAGTATTTCAGAATTGGGCTCAATATCTTTTAACAATGAAGTACCTATCTGAGATGACGAATGAGCAAACTCTTGTTATGTATTCAGGTCATCCAATGGGTTTATATCCTTCACATAAAGATGCTCCAAGAGTTGTTGTTACTAATGGAATGGTTATTCCTAATTATTCTAAACCTGATGATTGGGAAAAGTTTAATGCATTAGGTGTTTCTCAATATGGACAAATGACAGCAGGTTCATATATGTATATTGGTCCTCAAGGAATCGTTCACGGAACTACAATTACTATTTTAAATGCTTGTAGGAAAATTGATAATAAGGGATTAGCTGGTAAGTTATTTGTTTCATCAGGATTAGGAGGAATGTCGGGAGCTCAACCAAAAGCTGCTGTTATAGCAGGAGTTGTTGGAGTTGTTGCTGAAATAAATCCTAAAGTAATTCATACACGTCATTCTCAAGGATGGGTTGATGAAGTTTATGATGACTTAAATAAATTAGTTGCAAGAGTTAGAAATGCTGTTGCTAATAAAGAAGCAGTATCTATTGCATATCAAGGAAATATTGTTGATCTATGGGAGAAGTTCGCAGAAGAAAATCTTCATGTTGACTTAGGCTCCGATCAAACTTCATTACACAATCCTTGGGCAGGTGGTTATTATCCTGTTGGAATTAGTCTTGAAGAGTCTAATAAAATGATGGCTGAGAATCCAGTTCTTTTCAAAGAGAAAGTTCAGGAATCATTGCGTCGTCAGATTACTGCAATTAATAGACTTACAAAACAAGGAATGTATTTCTTTGACTATGGTAATGCTTTTCTTTTAGAATCAAGTAGAGCCAGTGCGGATGTTATGAAAACAGATGGGACTTTTATTTACCCATCATATGTACAAGATATAATGGGGCCTATGTGTTTTGATTATGGCTTCGGTCCTTTCAGATGGGTTTGTACTTCGGGTAAACCTGAAGATTTAGATGCAAGTGATAGGATTGCAATGGAAATTCTTGAAGAAATATCTTTGACTTCATCTGTTGAAATTCAACAACAGATGCGAGATAATATCCAGTGGATTAAGGGAGCTAAGGCTAATAAACTTGTTGTAGGTTCACAAGCAAGAATACTTTATGCTGATGCCGAAGGAAGAATTAAGATTGCGGAAGCGTTTAATAATGCTATCAAAGAAGGTATTATTTCTGCCCCTATTGTTTTAGGGCGTGATCATCATGATGTATCTGGGACTGACTCTCCTTATAGAGAAACATCTAATATATATGACGGTTCAAGCTTTACTGCTGATATGGCAATACAAAACGTAATTGGTGATTCATTTAGAGGAGCTACATGGGTATCTATTCATAATGGTGGTGGAGTTGGCTGGGGCGAAGTTATTAATGGTGGCTTTGGTATGTTATTAGATGGTTCGGCTGATGCTGACAGAAGACTTAAAGCTATGTTATTCTGGGATGTAAACAATGGAATTTCACGTCGTAGCTGGGCGAGAAATAAAGAAGCAATATTTGCCATTAAACGTGCGATGGCTGCTGAACCTAAATTAAAAGTTACACTCCCTAATTTTGTTGATGATAATTTACTGGATAATATTATTTAATTTAGTTAAATAATGGTTAAAGTAAGTTTTTATCATAAATATTTTGTAATTTTGCATAAAATATCTCGGCAAGAAACATTTTCTTATCAAATTTGTTAAGTTTAGCATAGAATTTGTGGAGATATTTTTAATATTTTAATACATAAAGCAATGAAAAAATTAATTCTTTTTACATATATTATATTATTTATAAGCTTTGCTGCATTAAGTCAGAGTTTATCGCTTATTTATAATGGAAATCCAGTTACATATAATGATAGTGTAATCCAAATGAGTGGAAATGCACTTTACACTGTAGCTCTTAACGGATTAGTTGTAAAAAACAAGAGTACATCTGGAACAGTAACTGTTAAAGTAAAGAAAGTAATAATAGATACATTAGCAGGAACTACTAATAGTATTTGTTTCGGTATTAATTGCTATCCTGCTTCAGTTTATGTTGCTCCTTCAGCTTCAGATCCTCCTGTTACAATAGCTGTTGGCGCTACTAATACTTCTTTTACCGGCGACTATGTTCCTAATGGTATTGCTGGGGCAACAACTGTTAGATATGTTTTCTTTAATTCTAGTAATGTTAACGATACAGCTAGTGTAAAAGTTATTTACAATGGTCTTTCAGGTATTGAAGAAATTCACAAAAGTGAAATTGTTTTCCATGATGCATATCCTAATCCTTCAAATAGCTTTACTACTATAAACTACACTTTACCTAAACAAACAAGTTCTGCTAGTATAGTTATTAGAAATATTTTGGGTTCAGAAGTAATGGTATCTAATCTTGAAGAGTTAAGTGGAAGAAAAACAATAAATACTTCTGATCTTAAAGACGGTATTTATTTTTATTCTTTACTAATTAATGATAAAATTTATTACACTCGCAAATTAGTTGTAAGACACTAATAAAGATATTAAACCTTAAATAAGAAAACCTTCCTCAACAGGGAAGGTTTTTTTATTTCTACTAATTAGATTTCATATCAAATTGTTCACAAAACATAATCAATAGGTCTTTGTTTATTTAGATATTAAACTAAAACAATGGCTCATAATCATAATCATCATCATACGCATCAAACTGTAACAACTATCAATATGGCATTTATTATTGGTATTATTCTTAATTTTGTTTTTGTTTTG
>CAIWDQ010000486.1 GCA_903911455.1 uncultured bacterium | reverse complement strand
GATCTTGATCAAAAACTGCCGACCTACTTCCACATTTAGGACATGTAGTAGGCTGATCATTAAAAATATAAACTTCAGAGTAATTAATGCCCATATTATTTCTTTATAAACTTTCTAATCAAACCAATCTTAAATTTTTCACAAATGTACTCTTTAATTTCATATAAGAGAGTTATTTTTTAATAAACTTCAATATAAATTACAATATTAGAAAGAGAAATATTACTTTCTCCCCTTTCTGTCATTCCTATATATGTTCTGTGGAAACCTGTGGCAAAGGATAATTTCTCCTGGCTCATATCTTTTTCGATACGTAACTGCCTTATTCTTGCACCAAACTCTTTAAGTAAATGTTCGTTAATCATGAGGACAAAACTATACTTATTGTATACAAAAATCAACAGACAATAAGTCTCATTATTCACATTAAAGTGTTAAAAATTATCAAGCTTAAAAGCCTATTAATATATATTACAAAACCCCAGCCTAAAGGCTAGGGTTAACACATAAAATTATTGTGCTAAAGCACGTTAATTCTATCATCCCATTTTCCCACCGGATCCCTTCGACCTAAGCTCAGGGACCGAAAACGGGGGCTATTGATAAAGAATATGTATGAAATAAAAAGGTAGTATTTTAATTGCTCTTTTCAACTTTTGTTAGTTTGCAGCCATCTGTAACAAATATAAAATTAGTACTTTCGTTAAGGCCGCCTTCAATTACATAATCTATGTTTACATGTGCACTGTCGCCAATAATTGATAAATAGGCTTTGTTTTGGATTGTTTTAACACATACACTTGTATCTCCGGTATTGGGTAGGTCCCATATAAGTTCAGTTTTTCTTCCGGTATTTTTACCTTCAAGCTTTAGCAGAACATTACAATTTTTAATGTTATCATGATTTTGGTCAACTACTTTTACTTTTACATTAATACATTCAACAGGAATTTCTGGATTCTTAACTTCATGTTTGCACGAATATAATCCTAATAAAATTAGACTTATTATAATAATGTATTGTTTTTTCATTTTTGTTTTATTTATTAAATTAATATGCAAAGCTAATAAATTTATAATATAAAAGATTAATTTAATTAGTATTTGTGCTAAAGCACCATAATTCTATCATACCATTTAACCCACGTACTAAAGTACGTGGCTATTCAAAAAAAAACAACCCCATTAAATAAATAATGAGGTTGCTATAAAGTATGAGATTGCTTCGGGCTTCGCCCTCGCAATGACGAGAGCTTAATTTTTAAATCTCCAAATCACTAAATTGCTAATTCACCAAATTAAAAAAAGAAGCCCAACCACTAATGATTGAGCTTCCTTTTTTACCAATTCCTCCCATTTCAGGGGAGGTTAGGTGGGGTGTAAATGTGTTTATTGAACCGATGTTTCTAGAAACTCACTTACAGATTTATTTTGATTAGTTACATTATTAACTCTTTTATTCTATACTTGTAATTAGTTACTCTTCTTAATCCCTCCTCTCTTAGGGGAGGTTAGGTGGGGTTATACTTACTACCGGTACCATTCTTATTGTAATTGTATAACCAGCTTCAGTATTATTAAAAGTAAAACTGTTAGCAACAAAATTAACACCAACAAGTTTGCATAATAGCTCACCGTAAGGTTGTTTTGCTGTAAACATTCCATTAATATCAGTTGTAAAAATAGTAGCATTACCTTCAAATTCAGCAATAATACCTACTACTGGTTCTTCAGTAAGGTCATGAATTGTTTTTACTGTAACATCAGATGTTAAAACAGCAGGAGCACGATGGGTACTTACACCTTCATTAGTAATTTCAAGTGTTTTAATAAAACCATTATATAATGGAGCATCCGAAACTATAAATACCTTCATCAAATTACTAAGTTCTTTTCTTAAAATAACAAATGTTTCCTTATCAACTCTTGATATTTCTTTTGTTACAACAGCCCTGGCTTTTTTAGTAACATTTGGCATATTCATTATTTCATAATATTTATCCCTGGCAGTAGTTATTTTACCAATTGTTATCAATGTAATACTGGTTCCGCTTAAATCTAAAATTTTATCAGTTAACATTTGAATTACTCTATCTGCAATTTGTATGAGTACTTCGGGTCTTTTCTTAATCAATGATTTAACAGGGAAATTAAAATTATTAAACATATCAATATCATTAACATCAAAGTAATGTCCTGCAGCAGCACCAGAATTAAAAAGAATCTCATTTATCAGCTCTTGCTTAAATGTCTTCTTATTTACAGCAATACCTTTATTATTTCTTGCCTGTATTATCCCCAGATCCAGCAATGTCTGGCGGTTAACTGCTACCTTGTCAAAAGATGCAATTATCTTTGGATATGAAGTGAACTTACCAGTATTTAAATCAAAAAAAGTACCGGTTTCTCCATAAACTTGAATGTGTCCTAAAGTTTTTCTTAACATTTTTATTTGTATTAATTTATTAGAATGCAAAATTACTTCCGTTTCAAAGATAAAATGTTACACAATTATAGTTATTTGTTACATCATTCACACATTTACGTTATCACCTTATCTTACTACTACTTCCGTAGATTCTTAAAAAGATAGAAAAATTACTATTCCAACAACACTCTCATTTCTAACAAATCAACAAATTTTCACTTCAGTACAATTTATTTCAATTTTAATATATCATTACTCCTTTTTACTATTTTCAACAAACTATTATTCATTTTTTATTTTATTTCTTCTCAAAACATCTTTCTTATCATAAAAATTAAATTTGCCGAAAGAATAATTTATAAATAATCTTTTACTTTTAATTGAATACAAAATGCATTTATCCAACATATATTAATTATTATCCTTCATTTTACTATTACCAATAATAAGAAAAATAGTGTCAAACACCTTTCCAGCATCGTCGGAGGTCTTGTCAGCACTGTCGGAGGTCTTTCCACCATTGTCGGAGGTCTTTCCACCATTGTCAGAGATCTTTCCAGCATTGTCGAAGGTCTTTCCACCACCATCGGAGGTCTTTCCATGACTGTCGGAGGTCTTTTCATGACTGTCGGAGGTCTTTCCATCACCGTCGGAGGTCTTTCCAGGACTGTCTGAGGTCTTTCCAGCATTGTCTGAGGTCTTTCCAGCATTGTCTGAGGTCTTTCCAGCATTGTCTGAGGTCTTTCCATGACTGTCGGAGGTCTTTCCAGCACCGTCAATGATAAAATCTACAATTTCACTTAATAAATCATCACTAAATCAGCTTGTCAGTTGGCAAGTCACTATATCACCAAATTATCAAATCACCAAATCGCCATATCACCAAATCACTAAATCAATATTTCACTTAATCCACCCACAAGTAAGCATAACTAATTAATGTCCCATAAACTTAAAAGTAATATCCTTATAATTAAATACATTCCCTGATATTCTTTTAGTATCACCACTTAACTTACCGGTTTTATCTTTAGTAACAGTAAGATTAGTCCACGAAAAAGCACTTTTCTCATAATTGTAAGTCTCACCATCATCATCATACAAAAGAAACTTAGCTTCTGCATTGCCATAATATCGTACTTCCAAAGCTATATGTTCTCCATTTTTAGGAGTATGCAACCTTGAAGCAATCATTGGGATAATGCCTCCATCTCTCACATACAAAGGTATTTCGTTTAATTTGCAAGCAACAGTAATAATCTCATTTTCTCCTGCATATCTGCCTGTGTAAAAGTCGTACCACTTACCTTTAGGCAATATAACAGTCCTTGTTTTCTGCCCGGTAAATACAGGTGCCACTAATATATTATCACCAAACATATACTGGTCTTTAATATCTTTAAGTTTAGCCTGATTATAAGCATTGTTGGGAGTACTTATATCAATCTTATCTTTAGATATAAAACCATCAATCAACACCATAGGACGAACAGGCGGAATGCCATCAAAATGATATTGGGCAAAGGTAGTGTAAATATAAGGTAACAACTGCATCCTTAACAAAGCAATGTTTTTAACTGCATCAAATACATCGGGATACGACCATGGCTTAGTATCGCTGGACCATGCATTGATCATAGCCATAGGCGAAAAACAAACAGATTGAGTACGTCTGAGCCATTCTTCACCCGTAGCTGAACTTCTAACTTCGGGAGTCCACAATAAGCCACAAAAACCCGAATTAACAAGAGCTGTAATAAAATCTTCATGCTGGTAATAATCATTATAAATAACAAAAGGAAAGCGCGTTGCACCAGCATTAGAAGCCCTCACTAATCCATAAGTACGGATGTTCTTTTTGTGATATTCTTCGGTAATCATTTCCTGTAACAACAAACCATAAGTCTGCCTCATCTGCTCTGCATCAACACCCGATGGGAACTTAGCAACATCAGGCCATAACCAGTTGTCAAAACCATCGCATTCGTCAATCTTTAATCCCGAAATACCAATGTTTAAGAGTTCTTTTTGATAATAATCAGTAAATATATTTCTGGCTTTATCTAATGTATAATCAGGCACAATACCATTCCAAACAGTATGAGTACCAGCGTAAGGCAACATAGGAGAATATAGCAGGGTGTTAGGAGCAATATATGGGTTCATCCACAAATTAGTCCTTACATTATTCTGCAATAAGGTTTTAATAAAAGTTTCAGGTTTAGGGAACCTTTCAGCATCCCATTTATAGGAACAAGGATAGGATCTATCCATCCAGCCAGGCTCAAGACCAATGAAATCAAGAGGAAATCCATGCTCTTCAAAAGCTTTAACTTCTTTCAAAACATCAGTATCAGCAAACATAGTATGAGTACGATACGTAAACCCTAAACCCCATTTTGGTGGAAGACATCCTCCCCCATTATAAAGATTGTATTTCTGCACAACTTCCATAGGCGATTTACCAGCAAAGACAATTATTTCAGCTTCATCAGCAGGAATCAAAATTTCAACAGCATCAGAAGCCGGCTGAGCATCCCAGTCTTTATCTTTATTCCTGTTATATACTTTAGGAGGGTCAGGACTATCGGTTCGAACGGCAGTACCAACATATACAGTAATATATCTTGCAGAATTAATTAAAACACCATAGCCTTTACTCGACACATAAAAAGGGACAGGAGCATGCGTTCTGCCATTATCCACACCCCCATAATGATCAACATGAAGATTATAAATCTGTCCTCGTTTATTCACCTGTTTAAACTGCAAACCAAGCCCATAAATCTGTTCATCCTTAGCTAAAGGAAAGCGTAAGAACAGTTTACCATTCTGTTTGGTAATCTTTATAGAGTCTTTATTTAGTGGGAAAGGCGTATCCTCAAATTGATTTAATCTGGCAAGATCAGGGATAGTTTTAGCAACATCCAGCAGATTTGTTTTCTCCTTACTGCTAGCGTTATATTTCCAGATTCCTTTAGAAATAACAGTCCATTTATCATTGTAATCCTTTTTATTACATCCTACAAATAATAAAGTGATTGTAAAGAACAATATAGATAGTCTGATTTTTATCATAATAATTTCTTTATATGAAATAATAGACAAAAGTAGAATAAAATCACGAAGATTATCATGTTTTAAATAAAATCATCTGAATTTAGTCCATACAATTAAATTTTTATTATAGATAAATCCCAATTTCAAGAATCGAAACATATATAAATAGAAGTATGATTTCTTAAAACTATATCTTAACGACTATTCCGGAAAGTATTCTCTAAAAGTTCTGTCATTATAGAAAATAACTATCTTTTCAATCGCTTTTTCAGAAGACTTCTCAGGCTTCGTTTCAGCTTTAATATCAGGAGTTTTCTCTACAAAATCTTCCTTTTTAACTTCCTGTGGTTCGATTATATCAGCTTTAGTGTCTATCTGTACAGTTTTAAGCTCTGGAATTTGACTAATAGCAGGAGTTTCCACAATCACTTCTCTAATGATTTCCCCCTTAACTTCAGAAAAAGCTTCAGGAATAGCTTTAGGCAATTCTTCCACTATAGGCATACTAAATAAGTCAGGCTCCCTTAATTCATCTGTAAGAGCCAATTTATCTGCCAAGGCAGCATTGCTTTCTCTATACATTGCACCTTTACCAAATATTAACCAATCAGAATTTAAATCAGGAAAACGTTTTAGTATTTTAGTCACAAACTCCAGACTAGCATTATTTCTACCAGATAGTATATGAGAAATACTTGAGCGTTGCACTCCAATCTCATCAGCAAACTGAGAAGAAGTTAAATCCTGTGTTTTTAATAATAAAATAATTCGATTAACCATAATTCACATTATTAAATTGTATTTAAAATTGAGTTTACAAAATTACAAATAATATTAATTACATTTGTAATT
>CAIWDQ010000485.1 GCA_903911455.1 uncultured bacterium | reverse complement strand
CAATACCACTAACATTGTGTTCATGACCTGGATAGACAAAATAATCAACTTGTTTGCCTTCATCTACACATTTCTTAATAAAAGATAAACTGTTCTGCCATACAACAGTTGGGTCAGAAGTGCCATGAATAATTAAAAGCTTGCCCTGTAATTTGTCAACATAATTTAACAAGCAAGCATTTTTATAGCCTTCAGGATTTTGATCAGGAGTATCCATATAACGCTCACCATACATAACTTCGTACCATTTCCAATCAATAACAGGACCACCTGCAACTGCTACTTTAAACACTCCAGGTTGTTTAAGCATTAATGAAACAGTCATAAAGCCACCATAACTCCATCCATCTACTCCTATTCTTTTTTGATCAACATAATTTAAGGATTTAAGATATTCAATACCTTTCATCTGATCAGCAACCTCAATAGTTCCTAAGTTACGATGAATACAACTTTCAAATTCAAAACCTCTGTTTCCTGATCCTCTACTATCAACAGTAAAAACAACATAACCTTGTTCGGCTAAGTAATTTAAAAATAAACCTGCTTTACCAAGCCATCCGTTCTGAATAAGTTGCTCGTGAGGACCACCGTAAACATAAACTATTGCAGGATATTTTTTATTAGGATCAAAATCTATTGGCTTGATTAATCGGCAGTATAAATCAGTAGTATTATCAGAAGCTTTAATAGTAAATATTGACATTTCACCCAGTTTATAATCTTTTAAAGGATTTTTATCTTCATAAACTTTTTGAATAGTTTTGCCTTCAGTATTTAGAATCTGGTAACAAATAGCAGTTTCTGTGTTATTAAAAATATCTATAACATATTTCCCATCTCTATCAATTTGAGTATTATGCATCCCTTTAATAGTTGTAATCAGTTTAATTGCACCTGATTTTACATCAACTGAAAACAAATCGTCATCAAGAGGACTTTCTTTAGTTCCTGAAACAAATATCTTACTTTCATTTTTATCAAAGCCTTCAATTTCTTTAACTATCCAGTTACCTTTAGTTAATTGTTTTATTAATTTCCCATCTGTATTATAAAGGTATAAATGATTGTATCCATCTCTTTCACTCATCCATAGAAACTGCTCAGGGATTGATTTAAGGAAATAAAGCCCATGTTGAGGTTCAACATATCTTTCATTTTTTTCTTCAAATAAAGTCTTCACAAAATCACCACTAACAGCATCATATTTATTAAGATTCATATAGTTTTGATCTCTGTTTAAAACAGCAATATAAATATATTTTTCATCTGGACTCCAGGTAACATTTGTTAAGTATTGTTCAGCAGGTTCACCGGTCTTTAAGAAAATAGTTTTCTGAGTTACAGGGTCAAATACTCCTACATTTACATGATGACTCTTCATCCCGGCCATTGGATATTTTGTATTTTTAACTTCTGCAATTCTTGGTTCAATATCAACTATCGGATAGTCGGTTACCATAGTTTCATCCATACGGTAGAAAGCTAAATAGTTTCCTTTTGGCGACCAGAAAGTACCTTTCTTAATTCCAAATTCATTGCGATGCACTGATTGTCCATTTACGATGCCTTTGTCTTTATCCTCAGTAACAACTAATTCAGTGCCTCTGTATGCTATATACAGGTTATTATCTATAGTGTATGCAATATTATTTTTATTTTTTTCATAATCTAAACCTGCAGCTTTTTCAGGATATTTATTTAATACATCTATTTTTTTAGAACCAAAATCATAATTATACCATTTATTGTTAGCAACAAATGTAAAGTTGTTTTTATCAGTCCAATTGATGGAAGGGAATCTTTTAAGTTCCTTTTCACTAATTCGGGTCAGTTCTTTATTTAATGAAGTTAAATCTAGAATTGTATCTTTAATTTCATTCGTAACCGAAGCTTTTATTAACTTATTAGCACCAACCCAGGTATAATTATCAGTTTCACCTAACCATTGGATATTACTTAATTGAGTGGCATAAAGTTTACGGTTCTTCATTATATCATCCAACTGAAACAACTTTGTTTGTGCCGTTAAAGTATTAGAAATAATTAAAAGAAGTCCTAAAATGAGTGCTTTGTTTATTTTTTTCATCACGATTATTATATGTATAAATTAGGGTGCTAAATTAGTCAAAAATCTATTAATGATGTTATTTTTTCTAAGTATCTTTTTTTAAGTCCTCACCACTTAGTTGAGGTATACAAAAACGGTATTTCAAGTATATTAATACTCGAAATACCGTTATATTTTTTTATAAATTGAAAAAGTTCTCTGATTATTTTTTCTCAGGTTCTTTTTTCTCTTCTACTTTCTTCACATCATTTTTCGTTTCATTCTTATCTATTTTCTTTAGGAAAGTACCTGTAAGCTCAAAATAAAGATCAAATTCATCCTTTTTCTTTTTCTGAACGTTAACAACATAGCTTCTCTCATTAGCATTGGTTTCGAGCATATCAATTTTCATGATCTTAAAACCGGCATAATATTGAGCAACATAATCTTTGATCTTAAAAGGAGTATATTCTAAAGGGATACTCCAGAAAGTACGAAACCAGTAATTGTTTTCGTATTCAGCTCTTACTTTGCTGCCATCGTTAGTAAATTCGGCTGCAAACCTTGCATTATCCTTAAACCATTGAACTTTTTCGGCTGAAGGGTATCTCGTTTTCAAATCATTTAATATACCTATAGGTACATCTTTCTCGTTGATCTTTTGTGCAAAAGCTCCAATAAACATCAACATAATTATCATTAAAACTGCAATTTTTTTCATGCTTTTAAATATTTTCAATTAACAGTACAAACTTACACAAAATTTATGCTACAACGACTAATTGTTTTCATAAAAAAATAAAAAATCATATTATTGAACTCATTTTTAATGTTCAGGATTATGCTTTTTTGTAGTTTTATGATGATTTTTATATTTAAAACCTTGTATTCGGTTAAATATATAATTATAATCAAAAAGAAAGAAAATAACCCCCTAACCTCCTTCTAAGGTAGAATTAAGACAAAAATAATTCAGTAAATTAAATTAATTATTGCTAGATAGAGTTATCTTACCTGAAACTTAACCAGGAAGCATTTTCGTTGTAATCGGCTACTACTTTTATAGTATTGTCATACGAATAAGTACTTAGCATGCTTGTGATTTCATGTTTGAGCATCGTAAGTGCATTAGAAATCATATCATCTCTAAATCCTTTATCACCTAAATTAATAACATAATCCATAGCAATAACACGGCTTATAACTGTGCCTAATTCAACAAGTTTTCGCTGAGGTGTGTGAACATTTACTTCAAAATTAAATAAATCTTTAAGATGATCAATTGCTTGTGAAGTGAGTGAATAGCTTTTGAAAAACTCATACAAATTAAACTCTTTTGTATGCTTCATCAGCTTAAGTATTGCTTGCGAAATCTGAGTATAAAGTATATCGTTTGAACCTTCAAATATCTGGAACGGACGACTATCTACACTTGCTTTTCCGGCAACATTACTTAAACGATATGCCTTTGCACCCATCAATTGCAGAAGAGATTGAGAAGTTTCCTGCATTAAATCGGCAGTAACACTCTTGATTACGTTTGCCTCAATATTATGTGTGGTAAGATCATCATTAGCAGCAGTTATATCGCTTCCTGCATCACACAAAGCAGAACATACCGTAAAAGCAGACTGATGACGCGATAAACGTTGTTGAACCTGATCATAATTAAATAAACTCTGGCCTCCAACATTGCGATTCTGACAATGAGCAATTGCTTCGTCTAACATACGTTTGATAAAGCCTAAACCCATTCCCGGGAAATGTAATCTGCTACGATGTAGTAAATCCAGCATCATTTTTACGCCCGAAGTTTGTGGTTGCATACGATTAAGCTCTGGTAAACGAACGTCAATATGATTTCGGCCATAAGGTATCATATATAAGCCAAGATTATCAAATTCCTCTTCAACTATAATCTTTTGATCTGGTTTACTGACATCACAAATAAAGAAATCAATATCTCGTAATAACTTACCATCAGTGTTTTGTTGACGGGCTGTAAGTATCCAATAATTTGCAAAACCTGTTAAACCAGCCCAATGTTTGGTGCCCTGTAAATGAAAATGTCCATCCTTCTTCACAAAAGATGTATTCATATTTAAAGCATCGCTCCCATGATCCGGTTCGGTAATCATTAATCCTCCAAGAGCATTTTCATTAAGAAAACGATTAAAGACAGAAGATTTTATGTCTTTCTGGGCATATTTAGAAACAGGTTGCAAAAATAATGCACTATTTATACCTAAAGTTAAAGATAATGCTAAAGATTCGTATGAAGCAGCAGCTAATACTGCAAGATTCTCGTGCAGATAACCTCCACGACCGCCATATTCCAAAGGAATTCCGACAGAAGATGGATTTGCCTTCATAATTTCCTCCAGCATTAAAGGAGGAATGCCTCTTTTATTGTTGAGTTGTTCAATATAATCGGTATTGTTAAATACGTTCTTAAGCATTGAATTAAAGTCGTCCAGAAATGTATTGAAGGGTTTTATATCATTAATATCTTTGTCTTTAAGAGGGTTTATTGTTGATAAATTCATTTGCGCAATTATTTGATTTTATTTATATTTTCAATAATTTATCTTTAGAAGAAACAGAGTTTATGCAATAAAGTTTTAGAAAAGTAATTTTAATTGAATGACATTTAATATAGAAATTATGAATTATGAATTATGAATTATGAATGGAAGGTAATAGGACGTAAGTAAATAGGCATTTGTGAAAGGGAAATAAGAAGATTAAAATAAAATTTAATCATATTAAAATAAATAGTAATTTTAAAAAATATTTCGGGCTGTAACTTTTTATTAAAGTTGTACGTCTAATATTAAAATGAAACGGAGTAATAATTAGAATTTAATGACTACATCTGAATACAATAAGTGTGTTGATGACTTCT
>CAIWDQ010000484.1 GCA_903911455.1 uncultured bacterium | reverse complement strand
TAACAAAAATTTAAAAAATAAAAGAAAGACTTAAACTTCAATTATATATAAATTAAGCGTAAAATTACCCCGTATTACTTAATAATGCAGATATAAATGTGTTTGATGATGATAATTATATTTAGATCTGAAATCAAGGTTTAAATATAAATGAGAATAAAACAAAAGCCCTACATATTATGAGTATGCAGGGCTTTCAATTAATTGTATAAACACTCTCGCAAGCCGCATATTGTTTATTTATTGTTGTTTAGGTTCTGACCCATCAAATAATCTCCATTTCCATGTTTTCTTTTTCTTAACCATAATTCCACTAAACCGATATGGTTTTTTAAATGTTTCTCCATTATTGAATTTTACAATCATTAATCCATCTACAAATAGCCAGGCTGTATTACCATTGTAATCAATATCAATTCTATTCATTTCCCAAGAGAAACTGACATTTTTAAAAATTTGGGTTAGCCACCCTTTTATTTGATCTTTACCTTTATAAACTTCTCCACTATCCGAACCTATTAACATAATATTATCAGAGTTATCAAATAACAAAATTGCCTTATCAACATTAGCAGCTGAAGCAGCTGTGTTCCACAATTTCAATGTCTCTAAGATTTCTTTATGAACTTTTTCGGAAGAAGTTTGCGCCTTTAAAGAATTTAAAGCTACGATAAATAAAATCAAAAGTACTAATTTAATCAGTGTATTTTTTTTCATAATCATTTTTATTAGTGTATATATTAAAGCTATAAATGTTAACGTTCATTGCATGCTGCCTTACTTAATGTTTTAAACTTTAACATCTCAAGCTACATATTGTTTGTTTATTGTTGTCTATTATTTTTTCCACAGTGTTCTAATTATTTATCATTTCAAAGTGAAAATGCTATTATTTCTTAAAAATTCTTTTTATAAAAACAAAAGCCCCACCATAAATGATGAGGCTTCCCTATATTCTTAATTCTTAATTTTTAATTTTTAATTCTCTTATTTCCCCTCCATACTTCTACTAATAGTTATAAAGCTTGCCGCTTCACAATCTATCCATTTATCCATAATATTATTTACACCAATTAACTTAGCTTTATCATTAAACTGATCTTGCCAGTCTTTATCCGATTTAAATGTTGTTTTGAAATCATAATAAGCACCCTGTCCATTAAGTACACCCTGAAAAAGCAATACAGTAGGTATTCCATTATTAGCAAGCCACCATGCATTAGCAATACGATTTGCTAACGGATAGCATTTAGATGTAGATATTTCAACACCACTTGCCTGCTTATTTATACCTTTGTTAGCTTCGTCAAGAGCTTGATCTATACTTATATCAGTTTCGTTTGCTTCATCAGGATGATATACATTGTGTAATCTGCCCATACCAAAAGCCACTAAATCTTTTGTATGTGATTTGCTATGAACCAATAGTATTCCTTTTTTTCCATTTATTTCGCAAGTAGATATCAAATCCCAGAAATAAGTTTTCTGGTTAAACGATATTTTTTTAAACCACCATAATAAATATTTTGTAGCTAATTCTTCCGAATAATGTAGTTTTAGAAAATCAGTTAAACTTTTTTCTCTAAACACCTTATAATTATAAGTTGGAAGTTTCGCATCCTTTGCAGTTACTTTAGCGTCTGTTGATTTTATCATTTCATTTAAATCCTTAATAAATGAAGGTGATTCAACAAAGTCAGCCATGTTCTTTCTAGTCCCTCTAAAATGTATCATAATATTATTTTTTGTAATTATTAAATTGCCTATTGTCTATTGCCTTATTTCTCTTAATTCCTTAAATCACCAAATCACTATATCACCAAATCACCAAATCACCAAATCACCAAATCGCCACTTGTATTACTCCCTCTCCAAAGATCCCTGAGCGTAGTCGAAGGGGGAGAGGGTTGGGGTGAGGTTACAATGGTTCCATCAGCACCTCAATAGTCTGTGCTACATTAGTAATATTCCCTGTAAAAGGAGTAGTTTGATGATTAACAGCCATAATAGTACCATTAATTACCCCAATTGGTTCTTCAATTATATTAAGTTTGGTACTATTATATATATATACCTCTTCGTCAAGCTCAATTTTTACCAAAGCCTCAGCTATTAAATCCAATGTATTTTTATCCCTTATCACCAATTTAAAATTGCCCATTAGTATTGCAGGATTTCTGGTTTGGTGCGAACCTAAGACAACATCTTTATTAGCACTTGTAAATTCACTGTAAAATTCTGGATTTGTGGTTTCAAAATGCCTCATTATTTTTTCAATACTATTATCAATAATAGCATCTGCTGCGGTTAGTTCGCTATCAAGACCTTCTGTGTCAAAATGACGATGACCAATAGCACTTTTCGAAGTATTCATTTCTTCTTCAAATGCATCTACATTATCAGAATAATCAGAAAGCATTAGAGGAGTCATTCCATAATCAGCCAAAACTAATGCGTTGGTAGTAGATAAACTTCTGATACGTTTTAAAAGTGTAAGACTAATTTCGCCCTTTTGTTCAAAATTTGTTTTCACGATTTCCATTTCATTTTGCAATACTGTATCGCCTGTTTCATATGCAAAAGCATATAAAAACCCCGACGTTACCATTGCACCTTTTACTGATTCGTCTTTAGCATTTTGTTTTTTTACGGCATAACCTTTAATATTGACCCCCTGATCATCTTTAAAGCCGTCAGCAGCTTCAACACGTAACTTAAAAGCAGCTACATATGCCTTTAATTTAGGAATGGTATCTACAACTAATTTAAATTTTAGGAAAACTAATAACAGTAATTTGTCCTTAGTTAATTTTGCGCCTTGATCTCTATTCATTTTATTGAATGTATTTAATCCAATTGACCTCGGATATTTAGTTTCCAATAAAATGATCAATGACCTTATTAAAATATTACTTCTTTTTACGAAAAATTGTAATAACTAAATCCGTGCAAAGGTATTTAATATTTTGATAAAACAAGTGTTTTTAATGAAAAGAAAAAAATAAATATCATTTGAGTCCACACCGATAAGTCATTTTAGAATTAAAACGTCGTAATTGCGAGGAGGAACGACGACGCAATCTATTGAATAAATGAAGGTTGAGATTGCTTCATTTCGTTAGCAATGACAATTTTTTATAATGTTAATATAATGAGTAAGATTATTATCTTTTCTTCTCTTAGCGTGTATTAATCTTAGCGTTCTTTGCGAGAATAAATTTTTACACGCAAAGTAAATAAAAGGAATTCGCAAAGATCGCAAAGGGATTAAAAAAATGATAGCGTGATTAAGTAAATTTTATCATATCACTTGGTGTGCTGAAAGTAATGGGGCTCGAAATGACAAAGTACTTTTAAGAGTAGACTCTCTTTTACAGAAGTTATTTTATAAATTGGTAATAACACAAGCATTACAAACTCCATAACTGTCACTAAATAAGCCAACAAAAAAAAGATCGATCCACCGACAAAAAAGATTGACCATCCGAACAAAAAGATCGCACATCCTGACAAAAAGATTGCATATATTTTTCAAAAGATTCGTTATTCCAACAAAAAGATTGATCATCCCACTAAAAAGATTGACCATCCCCAAAAAAGATTGACCATCCCAACAAAAAGATTGACCTTCCTAACAAAAAGATTGACCATCCCAACAAAAAGATTGACCATCCCACAAAAAAGATTGACCTTTCCCACAAAAAGATTGCCCCTTCCCACAAAAAGATAAACCATTTTTACTAAAAACCCAGCAATATCAATAGTTTTAAGAATTGTTCCCCATTTTTTCATTCATAATTCATAATTTATAATTCATAATTGATTAATTTTGCAAAAAATAATCAGAACACTATTTTGCAAACTTCAGACCTTAACAATCATTATAAAGACGATATCCGGTTCAATCCGCTCGTTGAGCAGCTTAAATCAGATAAGCTCGCCCGTTTTCATCTCAAAGGCCTAACAGGCTCGGCGATATCACTCGCTGTGCACGCTATTATTGAGAAAACAAAAGGATTTCACCTCTTTATTTTAAATGATAAAGAAGCTGCTGCCTATTTTTATAATGATATTGAAAACCTTTGGCAGGAAGCCGAAGAAGATTACACCAATAAGAAGATATTATTTTATCCAACTTCCTACAAAAGGCCCTATCAGCTAGCCGAAACCGACAATGCCAATGTTTTGATGCGTTCCGAAGTCCTGAACAGGCTAAGTTCTAAGCCCGAAATGGCAATTATCGTCACCTATCCCGAGGCGCTCACCGAAAAAGTGATCACTAAAAAGAACTTTATAAGCAATGTGATGAAGCTTAAGAAAGGAGAGAGCGTAAGCCACGACTTTGTCAACGATCTTTTGATAGAATATGAGTTTGAGCACGTAGATTTTGTCACCGCTCCCGGCCAATTTTCGGTCCGTGGCGGCATTATAGATGTATTTTCCTTCAGTAATGATTATCCATACCGCCTTGAGTTCTTTGGTGATGAAGTTGAATCATTACGAAGCTTTGATCCAGTCACACAATTGTCCGTTCAACACTTAGATAACATAACAATTATCCCCGATATTCAGCATCATAAGTTCAGTGAGCAGCGCGAAAGCTTTTTAGAGTTCATTTACAAGCCCGCTACCCTTTGGATTGACAATATTACCTTCGCCGCCGACCGTATTGGCCTCGAATTTGAGAAAGCAGAGAAAGCTTTCGCTGAAATTATGGTAGATACTGGCCACAAAAAGCCCGCTGAACTATATATTAATACCAAAAACTTCTTAAAAGAGATCCTTGATTTTAATATTATTGAAACTTCTACTACCAATGAGTTGGATAAAAGCGAAATTATTCAATTTAATACTTCTCCACAGCCCCTTTTTAGTAAGAATTTTGAGTTATTGTTCTTAAATCTTTTAGAAAATATTGATAAGGGCTATAAAAACATTATCCTTTCGGAGAATCCAAAGCAAATTGATCGTCTGCATCGTATTTTTTATGATATAAATAAAGGCAAAGAGCTCCCCGGATACAGCGCAATGAAGCTTAGTTTGCATCAAGGCTTTATTGATAATGATAAAATGCTCTGTATCTACACCGATCATCAGATTTTTGAAAGATATCACCGCTTTAAGCTCCACGATCAGTACTCTACCAAGGAAGCAATTACAATTAATGAATTAAATGAGCTCAAACCCGGGGATTATGTTACCCATATTGATCATGGTGTCGGGCGTTTTGGCGGACTTGAGAAGATTAACAATAATGGCAAGGAGCAAGAAGCCATCAGGCTTGTATATAAAGACAATGATATCCTCTATGTCAGCATTCATTCTCTGCATAAGATAACCAGATACACAGGTAAAGAAGGTGCATTGCCTTCTTTAAACAAGCTTGGATCTGCTTCATGGCAAAATCTTAAGAATAAAACCAAACAAAGGGTCAAAGATATCGCCAAAGACCTTATTAAGCTCTATGCAGAACGTAAAGCTGCCAGAGGTCATGCCTTTAGTGGTGATAATTATTTGCAAAATGAATTGGAAGCTTCCTTTATTTACGAAGATACCCCCGATCAATTAAAAGCAACCAACGATGTTAAGCGCGATATGGAAGAAGTGTACCCAATGGACAGGCTTGTTTGCGGTGATGTTGGCTTTGGTAAGACCGAAGTTGCGATTAGAGCTGCATTTAAGTCGGTAAATGATAGCAAACAAGTGGCTGTTCTCGTTCCAACTACTATTTTGGCGTTGCAACATTACAAAACGTTCTCCGAAAGGTTACAAGATTTTCCTTGTAAGGTAGAATATATAAATAGATTTAAGACTACTGTACAAAAAAACCAGATTTTAAAAGATCTTGAGGCAGGTAAAATAGATATTTTGATAGGAACCCACCGAATTGTAAGCAAAGATATCAAATTTAAAGACCTTGGTTTATTAATTGTTGACGAAGAACAAAAATTTGGCGTCTCAGTTAAGGAAAAACTGAAACAAATGAAGATAAATGTTGACACGCTTACCTTAACTGCAACACCTATTCCGCGTACATTGCAGTTTAGTTTGATGGGTGCCCGCGATCTTTCTATAATTAATACCCCTCCTGCTAACAGATATCCCGTCCACACAGAACTTCATGTCTTTGAAGAAGAGATTGTACGTGATGCAATTATGCATGAGGTTTCACGTGGAGGACAAGTCTTCTTTGTTCACAACAGAGTTCAAAATATTATGGAAATTGCCGGCATGATTCAGCGATTAGTACCGGATATTAAGATTTGTGTTGGTCATGGGCAAATGGATGGCCACAAATTAGAGCAGATTATGCTTGATTTTATTGATGGAGAATATGATGTTCTATTAGCAACTACTATTATTGAGAATGGTTTAGACATTCCTAATGCAAATACTATAATTATTAATGATGCACACATGTTTGGACTAAGCGATTTGCATCAATTAAGGGGTAGGGTAGGGCGTAGCAACAAAAAGTCTTTCTGTTATCTGATGGCGCCTCCTCTTTCTGTTTTAACTGAAGAAGCCAGAAAAAGACTTAAAGCTATTGAAGAGTTTGCTGACATAGGTAGTGGTTTTAATATTGCCATGAAAGATCTTGATATTCGTGGTGCCGGTAATATTTTGGGTGCTGAACAGAGTGGATTTATCTCAGAAATAGGTTTTGACATGTATCATAAGATCCTTGACGAAGCTATTGCCGAACTTAAGGAAACAGATTTCAAAGATCTTTACGAAGAAGAGTATAATAAAGATTATGTTAAGGAATGTCAGATTGAAACTGATCTTGAATTGCTTATTACTAATGAATATATTCAGAATACCACCGAAAGATTAAGCCTCTACAAACAACTTGACAGCCTTGAAACTGATGAAGAACTTACTTTGTTTTCAAATCAACTAATAGATCGTTTCGGTCCTTTACCTAATGAAACTAAAGAGTTGATAGATGCTATCATTCTTCGTCGTTTGGCAAAGGAAACAGGGATGGAAAAGATTATTTTGAAGCAAAATAAGTTCATTGGGTATTTTATAAATAATCAGGACTCTCCTTTTTATCAATCAACGAGTTTTAACAAAGTTATTACTTACATACAAACCAATCCAAGAGCAGGTCAAATGAAAGAGAACAAAGATAAGTTATCAATAACTTTCAATGGTATTTCTAAAATTAGTCAGGCTTTGGATATTATGAGGGCGATAAATCAATAATTACGAATTACGAATTACGAATTACG
>CAIWDQ010000483.1 GCA_903911455.1 uncultured bacterium | reverse complement strand
TTTCAGATTTTAGTTCTTTAAAATTGAAAAAGCAAAACCAAAATAGAGATTTATATTCCTAAATTTACAAATACAAATAATGAGCCTGCTTTTAGTAATAAGAGAATTCAAAATATAAATATCAAGCTTCATTTTAGCATTTCTTAATTCTTAAATCTCAAAAGTGAGTTTGATAAACACAGCTTGAAAATTCAAAATAATATTATCAAAGTTTAGACATTGATTTTTATTTTTAAGATTAAAATTTCAAGATTACAATGAGCATTATTAAAATGGAAATAGGTTATTGTAACGTTACAATGAGCTATATTGAAAACGAAATAGGTCATTGTAACGCTACAATGAGTTATATTGAAAACGAAATAGGTCTTTGTAACGTTACAATTGACTATATTGAAAACGAAATAGGTCAATGTAACGTTACAATTGACTATATTGAAAACGAAATAGGTCAATGTAACGTTACAATGAGCTATATTGAAATCAATAATGCTCAAAGTAAATCTGACAATAGCTTTTTTGATTTGCTAAATACTCATTACAAGCCCATTATGATTATTACCAAAAAACAGCTTTGGCACGGTATTTGTGAAGAGGGCATTCTTTTTTTGGTGAAAAAGATATCTTTTTATCCTGTTAAAGATTTAATTTTTGGTTTTGATAAAAAAATATTTGAAACGTTTTTGTTTTTATTGAGTCTTATTGTATATATTTGCATCCTAATTATAAAATTTATGAAAAAATCAATTTTTATCATTTCAGCATTACTTTGTATAGGTATCTTGATGTCTTTTAAGTTAAATAAAGAAAAACCTGTAAAAAAAGAAATTAAGTTCACATATAACATTGACACCTTATTTTATAGTGGTGGTTTAAACTTATGTCAGAATACTGGTAGTTTAAGTGCGATAGATATTAAAGCATTTAATGGGTCATTGTATGTATTTGTAAAGTCACCAACTTCCGATACACTTTATAAGTTTTCATATACAGATAAAATTAGAATGATTGATAAATATTGTTTGCCATTTGATTATAATAATAAATCAATTGGAGGTGAGATTAAAAGAATTTGTGCAATTAATAATGATAGTATTTTAATATTGCAACAAAAACGAATAAGTATCTTTGATGTAAAATTAATGAAAACAGTATTTGAATTTAATCAAAAAGAAAATTGGCTTAATATTTCTCATCATAATCCTATAGCATGGAATTATTTTAACAATACAATAAATACAGAATTGATTAACTATGATTCTCCATATAAAAATGGGATTTATCAATCAGAAATAGTTGCAAGTATTGATCCAAAAACAAAGATTGAAAAAGCAATACCAATAAAAATACCCAAGTATATAGAAATTAGAGATATGAATTTAGATAAGTATTTTGCAAATTATAAAAATAATACAATAATAGGGTTTAGTACTAATCCTGATGTTTATATTTATAATTCAATTAATGGCAAAATAAGAAAAGAGTCACTTAAATCAAATTATGATTTAAAAACTTATAAGGTAGATTCAAAAAATGAAGATTATGATAATATGAGAGATTCATTTTTTAAATCTTTTTTCTATAGATCTATTTTTTATGATAATGAAAAAGAAATTATATTTAGAGCTTATGAAACAGCAGCAGAAAGAAAAGATAGACTTAAGCCAACATATGATGATAAGAGAAATGGATTTGACTTATATAATGATAGATTTGAGCCTATTGGAAATATTCTTTTAAAAGATTGCAGATTTCAAGGTAATACTCAATTTGTTGCAATTAACGGTACATTTTATATGATTTGTAATACAGATGCATTATTTAGGTTTTTAAAAATAATACGTATAAAATATGAAATATAGATACTATCTTTTGATTGGGATATTATTATTTGCATTTATTTCTCAATCTTTTTTTAAAAAAAGCTATGATAGAAAAGAGCTTTTAGTTCGTTATATTACGAATAATAATGTAAAATTTAATAATTCTTCAAAAATAAATTTACTAGTTATAAGAAGTTTTATGCTTTCATGTTGTGCACAGCAATATGGTTATAGTAAAGACTCTGCTATAAATTATTCAATAAAAAAATTGGGAAAAGAAGAAAGAATATTTGTACTTAATGACAATGATAGTACTACAAAATATTTATCAATAAGATATTCTAATTTTAAAAATCTTACTTTTATTAATGATAAAGCTATAATTATGGATAAATATGGTTTTTATTTCAAACCATTTTTATTTCAAATAGAGAATAATAAATTAGTAAAATATTTTAATCTTGAAAAATATTGTAAACAACCAATTTCTACTTCTTGTCCAATCAATAATAATATACAATAGTATTATTTAATATTGCTTTTTGAATCTAATATTAAATTTTCTTCTTCTCACTTATATTTAAACCCGAGCTTCGGTTATAAATATAAAAAACATCATAAAGAAATAGAGAAAGCTTCACTTCCATATTATCATTCATAATTTATAATTCATAATTCATAATTCATAATTATTTTTTCACCTCCTTATACTAATGTTTTTTTACTTACGTTTAAGCTATCGCAATCATTAAGAATTCTTAACAAGATGGTTAACTTTTTTTAACTAGATATAAATCATAAATCAGAGACCTAATCGTTAATTTTGCAGCATTAAAACGTAAAACTATGACAGAAACAATCGACATTCAAGAATTAAACGAACGCATCCAGAAAGAAAGTGCTTTTGTAGACGTACTTTCAATGGAAATGAAAAAGGTAATTATTGGCCAGAAACACATGGTTGAACGCTTATTAATAGGTTTGTTATCTAACGGACATATTCTTTTGGAAGGTGTACCCGGATTAGCAAAAACTTTAGCTATTAACTCACTGGCTAATTCAATACAAGCTAAATTCAGCCGTATACAGTTTACCCCCGATCTTTTGCCTGCCGATTTAATAGGTACAATGATCTATAGTCAGAAAAAAGAAGAATTTATAGTACGTAAAGGACCTATCTTCTCTAACTTTGTGTTGGCTGATGAAATTAATCGTGCTCCTGCTAAAGTACAGAGTGCTTTGTTGGAAGCAATGCAGGAACGTCAGGTTACTATTGGCGATCAAACTTATAAACTGGAAGAACCTTTCCTTGTAATGGCTACTCAAAATCCTATTGAACAAGAAGGTACTTATCCTTTACCCGAAGCTCAGGTAGATCGTTTTATGTTGAAGGTAGTAATAAGTTATCCTAAAAAAGAAGAAGAAAAACTTATCATGCGCGAGAATGTTAATGGTGAATTCCCAAAAACATCTCCTGTACTGAAACCTGAGGATATTATCAACGCACGTAAAGTAACCAGAGAAGTGTATCTTGACGAGAAAATAGAAAACTATATTACTGATATAGTCTTTGCTACACGTTTCCCAAGCGATTACAAACTTGAAAGGTTTAAAGGCTTAATTAACTACGGAGCTTCACCACGTGCAAGTATTAATCTTGCTTTAGCTTCAAAAGCTTATGCATTTATAAAACGCAGAGGATATGTAATACCTGAGGATGTAAGAGCAGTTTGTAATGATGTATTGCGCCATCGTATTGGTTTAACTTACGAAGCCGAAGCCGAAAATATTACTTCCGAAGAAATCATTAATGAAATTTTAAACACTGTAGAAGTTCCATAACATTATATATTAATTTGTATTAAGGTCCCTGAGCCTGTCGAAGGGTAATTATTAATTATTAATTAAAGAAAGTGGAAACATCAGAACTGTTAAAAAAAGTACGTAAAATAGAGATAAAAACCAGAGGATTATCCAGCCATATATTCTCCGGACAATATCATAGTGCCTTCAAAGGAAAAGGGATGGCATTTAGTGAAGTAAGAGAATATCAGTATGGTGATGATATCCGCTCTATAGATTGGAATGTAACTGCAAGATTCAACCATCCATTTGTTAAGATATTTGAAGAAGAAAGAGAGCTAACCGTAATGCTTTTGATTGATATAAGTGGTTCAACTAAGTTTGGAACCAAGAAACAGTTTAAAGCAGATTTAATTACTGAATTAGCTGCAGTATTATCTTTTTCAGCTATCCAAAACAATGATAAAGTAGGTGTGATTTTCTTTAGTAATAAGATTGAGAAATTTATTCCACCTAAAAAAGGAACTTCACACATCTTACGTATCATCCGCGAGCTTATTAATCTTGAACCAGAAGAAAACGGAACTAACATTGCTGAAGCTCTTAAGTATTTCACTAATGTTATTAAAAAACGTTGTACTGCTTTCCTTATTTCAGATTTTATGGACGAAGGTTTTGAAGATGCAATCAAGATAGCTTCATCAAAGCATGACATTGTGGCATTAAGAGTATATGACGAAAGAGAAACTCTATTGCCTAATGTTGGTTTAATTAAGATTAGAAATAATGAAACAGGTAAGTATTTGTGGATTGATTCGTCTGAAATGCAGATACGTAAAAACTATAGTTTGTGGTGGAGTAAACACGAGAAGTCCCTGAATGATCTATTTATAAGAAGCGGTATTGATGAAGCTATCATTAATACTGATCAGGATTTCGTGAAACCACTTACAGCTTTATTCAGAAAAAGAGAAAGACGATTTTAATTTTAATTTATGAAAAGATTCTTTTTATACCTATATATAA
The DNA here is from genome assembly GCA_903911455.1 of uncultured bacterium. Lineage (GTDB taxonomy): Bacteria > Bacteroidota > Bacteroidia > Bacteroidales > JACABE01 > JBAXLO01. Next base: position 7,100 of record CAIWDQ010000483.1, on the reverse strand, counting down.
TAACAGCTATCTTATTTTGTGGAAATGCTTTTTCGCAGGATGTAAAAGTAAGTGCAAAACTTGATACTAATTTTATATTAATTGGAGATCAGGTAAACTTAAAACTTGAAGCTACATTTCCTGTCAATAAATTCCTTGCATTTCCCGAAACATTTGATTCGTTACAAGGCAAGATTGAAATTGTAAGTAAATCAAAAGTTGATACTACTTATAGCGAAGACAAAAAACTAAAGACTCTAAAACAAACTATCATTCTTACTTCTTTTGATAGCGGACAATATGTAGTTCCTGCAATTACATTCTTTTATAAAAATAATGATCAGGATACAACTGCTTATTTAGCACAAACATTACCTTTGGTTTTAAATGTAAATACTGTTGCAGTTGATACTAATTTAGCTATTAAAGATATTAAATCAACATTAGATGCACCTATAACCATTAAAGAATTACTACCTTATATATTAATAGGAGTTGGTGTATTACTATTAATAATTGCATTAATAATTGTTTTAAACTATAGAAAGAAGAAACTTCTTAATAAAGACATGCCTCCTAAACCAAAGTTACCGGCTAATCAGATAGCATTAAATTCTTTTGAAACATTAAGGAATAAAAAGCTTTGGCAGAATGGTATGTCTAAAGAATATCATTCGGAACTTACCGAGATATTAAGGGTTTATTTTGAACAATATTATGGTATAGATGCTTTAGAAATGGTTAGTGATGAAATATTGGAAGCTTTCGCTGAAAAGAATAATAATAAAGATCATATGCAATTGTTAAGAGCAATTCTTACAACTGCCGATCTTGTTAAGTTTGCAAAAAGCGAACCATTACCTGCAGAGCATGAGCTAAGTTTATCTAATGCTATCAGATTAGTTACTGAAACTTATAAAAAGAATTCTGATTTTAATAACATAAACGGATAGGCTATGATAAAGGAATATTATGATCAGATTAAGTTTGCAAACCCGGCATATCTCTATCTTTTACTTTTACTACCTTTATTAATATTCTGGTATATTTATAAAAGAAAGAAGTCGGAAGCGGATATTAGTTTCTCTACATTTGGCCCGTTCCTGAATGTAAAGACTTCATTAAAACAGAAATTATATCACTCAATGTTTATAATGAGGATGCTTGCACTTATATTACTTATATTTGCTTTAGCACGTCCTCAATCAAGTTCAAGTAAACATAATGTATCTATTGAAGGTATTGATATTGTTTTGGCTTATGATATTTCGGGAAGTATGCTTTCAGAAGATTTCAAACCAAACAGAATTGAAGCTGCAAGAGATGTAGGTATGCGCTTTATTGATGGAAGACCTAACGATAGAATGGGTTTAGTTATCTTTAGTGGTGAGGCTTTTACTCAATGTCCATTAACTACAGATCATGCTGTTTTGAAGAATCTTTTTACTGCTATTAAAAGTGGTATGATTAATGATGGAACTGCTTTAGGAGATGGATTAGCAACTGCAGTCAGCCGGCTTAAAGATAGTAAAGCAAAAAGCAGAGTTGTTATTTTACTTACTGATGGTGTTAACAATATGGGTTCAGTTGATCCACTTTCAGCTTCTGATATGGCTAAATTGTATGGGATTAGAGTTTATACAATCGGTATAGGAACGAATGGTTTTGCTCCATATCCTTTTAAAACTCCTTTTGGTGTCCAATATCAGAATATGGAAGTTAAAATTGATGAAGCATTACTTCGTCAGATATCTAAAGCTACTGATGGTAATTATTACAGAGCTACTAATAAAACAAAACTGGAAGGTATCTTTAAGGATATTGATAAGTTAGAGAAATCAAAAATAAGTGTAACTGAATTTGATAAAAGGTATGAAGAATTCTTGCCTTTGGTTTTATTAGCTTCTTTATTATTATTAATTGAAATTTTATTAAGAATTACTATTTATAAGACAATTCCATAAAACATAAGATCATGATAAAATTTGCACAATTATATTATCTTTATGGATTAGTTTTAGTTCCTATTCTAATCTTACTCTATGTTTTGATGCTCAAAAGAAAGAAAAGAGCCATTAAAACATTTGCCGATATTAACATTATTCACCGACTAACTAATAGTTTTTCAAAAGTTCGTCCGGGATGGAAGTTTACCTTTATTATACTTGCATTTATATTAATTATTTTAGCTTTGGCGCGACCACAGATTGGTTCTAAAATAATTAAAGCAGAGAAAAAAGGTGTTGACTTAATGATTATCCTTGATGTTTCAAACAGTATGTTATGCGAGGATATTCAACCAAGCAGATTGCAAAGATCTAAACAAGCTATCTCAAAACTTATTGATAAATTAGATAATGACAGAGTTGGTATTATTGTTTTTGCCGGTAAAGCATTTGTTCAATTACCAATAACATCTGACTTTTCTGCTGCTAAAATGTTTCTTGAAACCATCAATACAGATATAGTTCCTGAACAAGGTACTGCAATCGGAGCTGCAATAGATCTTGCTGTTGAATCTTTTGATAAAGAAAAGAAACTTAATAATAAAGCAATCATTATTATTACTGATGGAGAAAATCATGAAGACGATGCTATAAAAGCAGCTCAGGATGCTAAAGAAAAAGGAATAAAAGTGAATACCATTGGCATGGGATTACCTGATGGAGCACCTATTCCAATTTATAACGGGACAATTAAAGTAGGTTATAAGAAAGATAAAGGCGGTACAACAATCATGTCAAAACTAGATGAAACTATGTTGCAAAAGATAGCTTCTGCCGGAAAAGGAACTTATATAAGAGCAAATAACTCAAATGCCGGATTGCAATCTATTTTTGATGAAATAAGTAAATTGGATAAAATAGAATTTGACAGTAAAACATTTGCTGATTATGAAGACCGTTTTCAATTCTTAATTGGTGCTGCTCTTTTCTTTTTAATATTAGAAATGTTACTATTAAACAGGAAGAGTAAATATCTTAGTAAAATTAATTTGTTTGGTAATAAAAAACTAAATTAAAGATGAGATCAATATTATTATTCATACTTATATCTATAATTTCAGTTTCTGTTTCAGCACAGAATCCTAAGAAATTTATTAGAGAAGGAAACAAATTGTATGAACAGAAAAAATATAATGATGCTGAAGTTAAATATCGCAAATCATTAACTCAGGATAGTACTTATATTGCTGGTCAATATAATCTGGCCAATTCATTATATCAACAAAAGAATTATGATGAAGCAAACAGGATTTATTCATCTCTTGCTGAAAGAGAAACTGATAAAGCAACGAAAGCTAAAATACTTCATAACTTAGGAAATACTTATCTTCAAAAGAAAGAGTATGATAAATGTATAGATACTTACAAACAAGCATTAAGAAATAATCCTAAAGACGAAGAAACCAGATATAATCTTGAGTATGCTAAAAAAATGTTGAGACAACAACAAAATCAACAGAATAAAAACTCAAAAGATAACAAAGATAAAAAAGACAATAAAGATAAGAATAAACAAAATCAGGGGAATAAAGACGATAAAAACAAGCAGAACAAAGATAAACAAGATCAGCAACAACAAGGCCAGGATCAAAATAAGAAGCAGGAACAGAAACCTAAAATGAAGAAAGAAGATGCTGAACGTATGCTTGAAGCTTTGAAAAATGATGAAAAGAAAACCCTTGATAAAGTAAAGAAAGAAAAAGCAGTAGGCGTTAAAATAAAAATTGAAAAGGATTGGTAAGAAAATATAATCTCTTTTTAAACGTTTAATTTGTGAATAGCTAAAGAAATGAAAAGAATATTTTTACTCATTATACTCATTACGGGACTCTTCTATAATGTCTCAGCTCAGGATGCAAGCTTAGTTGCTTCAGGGCCTTCAACTGTAGGTACCGGACAACAATTTGCAGTTACTTATTCAATAAATACAAATGGGACAGGATTTAAAGGTCCAAGCTTTAAAGGTTTTAGTGTTTTATCAGGACCAAATCAATCAAGTAGTAGCAATATTTCGTTTGCTAACGGAAGAATGACTCAGTCTGTTACTTTTCAATATATTTATTATCTTCAAGCAGGTAACGAAGGAACATTTACTGTTACACCTGCAAGTATTACTGTAAATGGTAAAACCATTTCTTCAAATTCACTTACTATTAAAGTTGTAAAAGGTTCAGGGGGTAGTACTCAACAAAATCAACAAAATAATCAAAGAAATAATAATCAAAATCAAAGTACTGGCACAATTAGTGCAAACGATCTATATATTAAAGCAACTGTAAGTAATCCTAATCCATATCAGGGAGAACAGGTTATGGTAACATATAAATTATACACCTGTGTTCCTGTTTCACAATATCAAATAAATAAGCTATCAAATAATAAAGGCTTCTGGCAAGAAGATCTTTTAAAAGAAAATGAACGTCCTAAAGTACATAATGAGAATATTAACGGAAAACAATACACTATTGCAGAGATAAGGAAAGTTGCTTTATATCCTCAACAAAGCGGGAAATTAACCATTGACCCTTTAGAAGTTGATGTTTTAGCTCAGATTCAAGTTCAAAGAAGAAGAACTAATTCTATTTTTGATCTTTTTGATGATCCATTTTTTAATGCAGCACAAAGTGTAAAGAAAACTATTACCGGCTCTCCTTTAACAATAAATGTAAAACCTTTACCAAGTGCAGGAAAACCTGATGGGTTCAGTGGTGCAGTTGGTAATTTTACATTCAGATCGGATGTTGATAGAACCGAAGCCAAAGCTAACGAAGCTATTAATTTTAAGTTTACTATTTCAGGAAGAGGTAATATTAAGTTAATTGATAAATTAAAAATAGAATTCCCACCTGATTTTGAAACCTACGATCCTAAAGTTGTTGATAATATTTCAAAAACAGAGAATGGAATATCAGGCACCAAGACTTTTGAATATCTTATAATACCTCGTAATCAAGGAAACTTTAATGTTAAACCAATTACTTTTAGTTATTTTGATCTTAATAAAGGTAAATACGTTACACTTTCGTCACCCGAATATAATTTAAAGATTAATAAAGGTGATGGTAGATCAAATACTGTTTCGGTGACTTCTGCAAATCAACAAGACATTAAATATATTGGAAGTGACATTCAATACATCAAAATAAAACCTGTTAAATTAGTTAAAAGAGGCTTTTATTTCTTCCAGTCAACATTGTATTATATCTTATTATTAATACCTTTCTTATTATTTATTGCTTATTTTTTTATTAGAAGAAAGCATATTAAACTCAGAAGTAATCTTGCATTATTAAAGAATAAAAAGGCTACTAAAGTTGCTAGTAAACGTTTGAAGAAAGCTTCTCAATTTTTGAAATCTAATGAAAGTGATAAGTTCTATGTAGAGATTTCTCAGGCACTGTGGGGATATCTAAGCGATAAATTCAGTATTCCTTTGGCCGATTTATCAATGGATTCAGTTAATCAAGCTTTGAAATCTAAATCTGTAAATGATGAAATTAGTCAACAGTTTATAGAAACTTTACATAATTGTGAGTTTGCAAGATTTGCACCGGGTGATAGCGCTATGAAGATGGATAAGATCTATAAGGAATCAATTAATATTATAACTAAAACTGAACGAGAATTAAAATAAAATATTACCTATGAAAAAGCTGATTATTTTACTTTTAGTTTTAATATCTTGTGCAAAATTTGCCTATAGCGATAATAAATCTGTTATTGATTCGGCGAATCAAGCTTATAATAAAAATAAATATGTTGAAGCTATTAATCTATATAAAAAAGTTATAGATAATGGTTATGAAGCTGCTGATATTTATTATAATATGGGTAATTGCTATTTCAGATTGGCTAATTTCCCTTATTCAATTCTTTATTTTGAAAAGGCTAAGAAGTTAAATCCTGCTGATGCTGATATTGATTTTAATCTTAAAATTGCCAACACAAAGATCATAGATAAACTTGAAGTGATACCCCAATTATTTTTTGTTAAATGGTGGAATAGTTTCTCCAATTTATTTTCTATTGATAACTGGGCAATTGTAAGCATCGTTTGCTTAAGTTTATTCGTTATCTTTCTGTTAATATATATTGTTTCCAGCTTATATACTATCAAGAAATATAGTTTCTGGTTGTTGATAATTATGTTATTCCTCACTATAACCTCTTATGGTTTTGCGCGTAAGCAATACAATAATATAATCACACAAACCGAAGGTATCATCCTCACTCCTACTGTTACCGTTAGAAGTTCGCCTGACGAAAGAGGAAGTGATAAATTTGTTATTCACGAAGGGACAAAAGTTGTAATTGAAGACGAAGTAAACAACTGGGTGAAAGTACGTATTGCAAATGGTAGCAATGGTTGGGTTGAGAAACAAACCTACGAACTTATTTAAGTAACAAATCTTTTGTCATACAATAAAAAAACCTCCATATGAATCTTTTTATGGAGGTTTTTTATTTAATATTATTTTAATTTGAATTTTATTTGATAAGTAATCCTGCAAAAAAGCCCGCTGACATTCCTATTATTGTTATCCCAAAAATTGAAACATAAATTATAGTTAATATTCCAATATATTTCCAAAATTTACGTTGCATTGATAATGCTTTTTCAAAAGCAATTGAATTATTTGTTTTTATGAATTTTTTAATACGATTTGAATATCTAAGTAGATAAATACATGGAAATATTAATATTATAGCAATAAAAATATCAATCACAGCCACAAAGTTTTTTAAACCTGAACCTAGTTTTGCAAGATAAGGATTTGTTGCTTCTACCGGAGCTTGTATAATTATTATTGCAAAACCAACTAAAATTAAACACATCATAATCCCGGCAAGGCTTACAAACTTCATCCATGGAGAAGTATTCCTTAAGAAATAAATAGAATTTTGTGTTAAGATTAAATCAGTGTTAGGCTCTTGATTTGAATTAGATTGTTCTATTTCCATAATTATTATTATAAATAGTATTAAAGATTGAATTAAACTAAAATTATTCGTCAGCAAATATAGTTTATTTTTATTAATACGAATCTTTTTTATGCATTAATCTTTATTTATTGACATAAATTTATTTTATGAATTTTTTAATACGATTTGAAT
>CAIWDQ010000482.1 GCA_903911455.1 uncultured bacterium | reverse complement strand
TGTATTAACCCCTATAAAACTGGACTATTTTTCTGATGGTTATTAAATGAGTCTACAAAAGTATTAATTTTGTCATGAACAAAAAAGTCTTCAACGGGGGAGTCGACCAAATAATTATTGGTTGGCTTCTCTGTGAAGAAAAATATTTCTTTATTTCTTTTATCCTTTTTAATCCCAATACGTCCTGATTCCCATAATTTGAGAAAGTTTTCTGGCGAGTTGTAAAGTATGCTTTTCATTACTCTTGTCTTGTTATAAGCTGTAAAAAAATCTGTAAAAATATTTCTTGCATGTTCTAAATCTGTAAAGATATTTCTACTACATACTAATTTAGTTACCGTGTTATGAAAAGACTCTATATGTCCATTCTGCTGCGGAGTAGCAGGGTATATAAATTCATGATGTATTGTTAGTTTACTAAAAGTTTCAGCTAATTGCTTTGCTATAAATTGAGGTCCATTATCTGTACGTATTTTAATCTTTAGATTTTCTTTATTTATGTTTTGTTTTGCTATAACTTGATCTAGAAAATCAAACACTAAATTAGTGACTTGAGAAGATTTCATACTATAACTCAAATCCCATACAACAGCATATCTGGAAAAAGCACATAGGAAAGTTATCAAATAAGCATTCTTTTTTTGAAGATGAATGTAAATGTATTTTATATCTACTTCAACAGTTGCAAATGGGTACTCTAAAGGCGGAATCGTGTATTTAATATATTCTTTATTTAAACTTTTATTTTTAATAAGTTTAGGATGTAATAAATTGTTTTTATCCATTAAGTTGTAAACTTTCTTGTGGTTTATGATATATCCTTTATCTTTGAGTAGTTCGGTCGTTACTTGATAGCCATAATCATGATATTCAGGTGTAATTAATTCAATAATATCTTGTATTACGATATCATTACTAATAGATTCACCATTTAAATGTAAGGTGTGAGTTGAAGGTTTCTTACCCTTAGGTTTCCCATTGGATTGATAATAATAAGTGCTTCTTTTTATAGATGCAATACGAACAGCATTATCCACTTTAAGACCCTTACTGACAAAGTTTCTAACTATTTCTTTCCTTTGTCCCATTGTGCAATCTTTTTTTTTAGAAGTTCGTCTTTCATTTTAGATTCTAATTCTTTCTCAACTAAAAGTTCTTTAAGAATCTTGTTTTCTTTTTCTAGTTTTTTAATTTGTGCGTCCAGGTTCTTGCCTCTGCGATCTTCCAGTCCTTCTAATCCACTTGCATTATACTTTTCTAACCAGTCATAATACAATGGAGCAGACACATTAAATCGTCTACAACCAGCTACAACACCAAGCTTTTGAATCTCTAAAAGAATTTTTTCTTTCTCCTGAGCAGTTCGTTTCATCAGTTCTTTTTTTAAGAGCATAAAATTACTAAATTAAACAGAAATCTCAGTACAATTTTTTAGGGGGCTAATACATTTGCATTTTATTTTGTAAAGGCTTTTATGTATCACAATTATGTAATTCGTTTTCGGATGTGCGGTAAGTATTTTTTTTTGTAAACATTCATAATTCATAATTCATAATTATTTAGTATCTTTGTAAAAAATATACAGATGACATACACAGCAATAATTAAAGAATGTGAAGAAGGTTTTTATGGATATATTCAGGAGATACCTGAAGCAATGTCTCAAGGAAAAACTATTGAAGAGTTGGAGGAAAATTTAAAAGATGCTTTAAATGTAGTTATTAAAGATCACATAGAAGAAAGTGTTAAATTAAATAAAGGCAAAAAGATTATTAAAAAGACAATTCTTATCTAATGAAAAGAATAGTCTTTATTAATCATTTATTAGCACATAATTGCTTTTTACATAGAGAAGGAACTAAACATTCTATATATAAAAATAAATTATCCGGCAAAAAGTCTACAGTACCACGTCATCCTGAGTTGTTTGATGATTTTTGCAAGGATATATGTAAACAATTAGGTATTCCAAAAATAAAAAAATAAACTACATAATTTTATAAGAAATAAGCATATCTATAAAAATATAATAGAACTTCTTCTTGACTTCTCCCTCTCTTCTACAATAAAGATAGAGTAAGGCTGTTAATTATAAAAAAAGATTAAGTTAAAGTTATATTTCTTCTTCTCTTTTATATTTAAGCCCGAGCTTCGGCTATAAATATAAAAATCATCATAAAAATAAAAACAAATAAAAAACAAAATGAAAGTAACAGTAACTGACGAAAACTACGAAGAAATAGTAAATAAACTAACCATAGAATTAATATTGAGAAATGGTAAATTAGAAGAAAGACTAGAAAAAAGACTATGGATGACAAAAACAGAATTCATGAATTATTTTGGTAGTATGGATATGGATTCTTTAATGGCATAGAAGAGTATGTTAAAAAAAATGAGAACTTAAGAACTGAAGTAGGATCAACCTATATGAATTACATTGATCAACATGCTAAATTACTTCAAAATTTAATGACACTTAATAATAGAGGTAAACCATTATAGTTTACTAAAAGAAGTAAGATTTAATAATATTTACTTACTTTTATTAAACAGGGTATTAATTATAAAAAAAAGAACAGGCATTGGATTAAAAACATCCAATAACCTGTTCATTTTCGTTTAAAGAATAAAATACTTTTATTTTTTTATATCATAATAACATCTTACAGGTGAAAACACTTTGCCTTCAATGGTAAGTTTTTTAATGATTTTATCAACATCCTTTTTATTAATCCCTGCCATTTCTGAAATATCAGAAGATTTAATTGGTTTGCCGGCAGATTTAATAGCATTGATTATTTGCTCAGAAGCTTCCATTATTATTATTTATTAAATTATTAATTGATCAAAATTAAGTTTGTCAAAGATACTAAAAATTTTAATATTAAACCTTATATATTTA
>CAIWDQ010000481.1 GCA_903911455.1 uncultured bacterium | reverse complement strand
TATTTTGTTGAGATACTTGAAAATAAACGACATATTAAAACTGAACGTTTTGTTGTACATCATTAATTTTTATAAATATAAAAAAAATAACTAATTTTGAAAAAATATTCCTCACTGCTTTCGCCCTCTCCTATTTGGAGAGGGTTGGAGTGAGGTTAACAAACATCAATTTAATATCTAAATAATGAAAAAGTCTATTACTGTTAAATATTTTAATTTAAAAGCTCCTCTCTTTTTGAGAGGTTGGGCGAAGTTTATATTATTTTATCTTCTATTAAACTCTACTATATTATATTCTCAAACTCCTAAATGGCAATGGGCAAGAGGTGGAGGAAGCAATATGGATTGTAATGCAAATATCAATACAGAAAGCTGCAAATGGCTTGGAGTGGATGGCAATGGCAATGTATATGGCATGAGTGCCTTGGGGACAGGGTTCACTCAAATAGATTCTTCAACATTTAATGGTTATAGTTATGACGATTTTGCAGTATTTAGTTATAAATGCGATGGCTTATTAAGATGGGTAAGATATTACGGTAGCCCGGGTAATGATGTCCCCGCTGGACTTACAGTAGATAATTCAGGTAATGTATTTGTTTCAGGTCTAGTTAGTGTGAGCCAAAGTGGTAATGCCCATTTTGGGGATACTATTATTCCATCTACAACAATAGTAAATAAAAGTCATTTTATACAAAAATTAGATAGTAATGGACATTCTAAATTTCTATTCCTCCCTGGTCCAAATATTCAGACAATAAATGATATTTGTGATTTTTTGCAAATGGAAACAGATTGTCAAGGTAATCAATGTGTATTAGTTCATTTTTGGTATGGACCAACGAATTGGAATGGTTATAATATTCCTTCTAAAGGATATTATATACTAAAGTTTGATAAGAATAATGGAAATTTAATGAGCTTAAAGAAGATAGATATTAGTGGTAATTTTCTTGCACTAGAGTTTTGTACAAGTAAAAATTCAAATTATTATTTTCTTGGTAATATTATAGACACGGCTAAAGTGGGTTCTCATATAATTACATGTAATACAAATGGTGGTATAGATTCATCATTTGTAGCTTGTTTGGATAGTAATGGGCAATATTTATGGCATAGGCAAATAGGTGGTAATGTTCAACAAATCGGGAATTGTGCTTTTGCATTAAAGCCTTTTGCAGATAGTACTAATATATATGTTACTGGAGGTGGAAATAAAAAAGGAGCAGATTTTTTAGGACAGGTATTAACTAATCCATTAGACACCACTCACTCAATAATGATAATAGCAAAGTTGGATGCATTTAATGGTAATCTGAACTGGGCTATAAGATTAAAAACAATGAGTTATACAGCATTAAGCAGATTAAGTAAAATGGATAATAATACGCTAGTCGGTGCAGGTGAGTATGGGAAATATGTAATATTAAATAATAATGATACGGTAAAACCTTATGCAACTAATGGGAATTTATTTGTTTATAATTTAGATTGTCAAACCGGATATGCCAACTGGGGGATTGGAACAAAGACAAATAATGGGGGTAATGATGCTTATACAACAACAACATACAAAAATAATATATATGTAGGTGGCATGTATTCAGATAGTCTTTACGATAGTTACGGAAATGGTATTCATAGTACCGGTGGCAGTTCAGATTTCTTTATTGCAAAAATTTCGGCAACCAACGATTGTGGTTGTACCAAAGCTATGCCTAAAGCACAAGTTATTAGTTTGCTTAATAAAACACTTACCGTAAAAGGGAATGCTACAGGTACCTTAGATAGTTTGTATTGGTTTTGGGGAGATGGTACACATACAAAATATCTAACTCAAAACAGCAATATAAGTCATACTTATCAAAACTCAGGTACTTATAGTGTTTGTTTGCGTACTTATAACTATTGCGGTACTCAGGATAGTTGCACTCAAGTAATAATAACAGGAATAAACGAAACAGAATTAAAAGAAATAAAAACCTATCCTAATCCTGTTAATAATAATTTAACTATAGAGAATCCTTATTATAAAGATTTAAAAGTAACAATTCTAAATTCAATGGGTTTACTACTCTTTCAAAAGCAATACGAAAACCAAACAATAACTATTGATATGAGTATGTATGCACCGGGAGTTTATTTTGTAGAAATACAAACAAACGATGGAAGAAAGACTGTAAAGAAAGTTGTGAAAAATTAATAATTAATATAATTCATAAATATATTTTCTATCCTAAACAATAATAAAAAAATAGTGTCGTTAGATAAGAATTAAAATAGTGAATTGAAATATTGATAAAAAAAACGAGTGAAAACTTTCCGGGTAAATTTAATTTGCAATTATTTACTGTGATGAGAAAAGTTCAGCTTATGAGTCCTCGCAAACGGTATTACTTATAGCCAGTACAGAGGTTTAGGACGAAATCAGCTATCAAACTTAAAAAAAACATTAACAAAAATAATAAAAACAATTTAAATTTATAAAAATGGAAGCAACAACAGTTTATTTTATGTCTTCAGTAACACGTATTTTAATTTCAGGTGTTACTTTTACTTTAACAGTAGCTAAATCTGTAGCATTTTCGGATAATATGACTTCTCTGGGTGCTAAAAAACTTACAGCAGACGGTTATATAATGCTGCTTGAAGATAAAACTTCGGGTATAACTACCGAAAATCTTTCACTAAAAAGAGGTCTATCAATAGGGTTTAGTATTGCAGGTTCGCTGATCAGCGCACATGGTGCAAGTATTGGTGATGGTGAGCTTACTGCTATGGATAGGTATACTTTCTCTGAATTATACAGAACAAAACCTGATCAGGTTACAGCTTCAATGGCCAGCATCTTAGCAGTAATTGAAGCTAATAAAGTTGCTTTAGCTGCTCATGGTATTACTGCTCCTATCATTTTAAAATTGAAAGCTTACAATACTGCTTACAGTGGTAAAAAAGAAAATACTAAGATTGCTATTGATGTTCATAAGGATACCAAAAAACTATTGGATGCTCTGATTGTAGATATGAAAAAAGACATAACTACTCAAATGGATAAAAATGCTGAGTTTTTTAGATTTGATGATATGGAGTATTATCTTACTTACACATCGGCTCGTAAAATAGCTCATCATCACATGCATGACAAAACTCCTGTAACTCCTGATGCTACAACAGGTAATCTGGCTTTGACTGCTATGAACAAAGCAACAGGCGAATTAATGTCGGAAGTTGAATTTGCGGTTTTATCTATTAATTATATTGCAAAAACAGATATTAATGGAGAAATTGCTAAAGATAAACTTTTACCCGGTGAATATACAGGTACATTAAGTTGTCCGGGCTTTGCTACTATTAATTTTACTTTTAATATTAATATAGGTGAGTTTACAGAGTTGGGGTTTATGATGGAAGCGGTTGCTTAAGTCAATTACGAATTACGAATTACGAATTACGAAAATTCAAACCAATTAGAAATTACTAATTCAATACATAAAGCTCTTATCAGAAATGGTAAGAGCTTTTTGGTTGACCTCACCCCGACCCTCTCCTAAAAGGAGAAGGAGTAAGACAAGAGACACTGATTATTTTTAATATAAGCACTAAGTATGAAATCAGCTAGCGGTAAGATTCAACTTAAATAACTAAATCACCACATCACTAAATCACCAAATGTCTTTTAGATTGCTTCGTCGTACCTCCTCGCAATGAAGTAGTTAATTTGTCTTCAATTCTTAATTTTTAATTTTTAATTCTTAATTCTCTCCATCTCTTTGTCTCTCCCTCTTTTAGTCTCCCAGTCCTCTTGAGCCTCAAACTATCGTTATTGAGTTACTGATTAAGTGTAGATTACGAAATTTACAATAGCTTTATGAAAATTAAACAAAAATTACAAGGCTCATGTAGAAAACTTTTTATACTTTTGAAGATTCTTTTTTAAATAAATTTGATGGATAACTTTATAGTTTCAGCGCGAAAATACAGACCCGTAACATTTGATACTGTTGTTGGACAAGCTTCAATAACAGGTACATTAAAGAATGCGATTAAAAATAATCAATTAGCACAGGCATTTTTGTTTTGCGGACCAAGAGGTGTTGGCAAAACAACTTGCGCCCGAATTCTTGCCAAAACTATAAATTGCCAGAATATAACTTCAAATATTGAAGCCTGCGATAAATGCGAATCATGTATTTCTTTTAATAATTCTGCTTCATTTAATATCTATGAGTTAGATGCAGCTTCAAATAATTCAGTTGACGACATCCGCAATTTAGTTGATCAGGTTAGGATACCACCACAAGTTGGTAAATATAAAGTGTATATAATAGATGAGGTTCATATGTTATCGGCTTCTGCTTTTAATGCATTTTTAAAAACATTAGAGGAGCCACCTTCTTATGCTAAATTTATATTGGCAACTACCGAAAAGCATAAAATTATACCAACAATCTTATCTCGTTGCCAGATATTTGATTTTAAAAGGATATTAATTGACGATATTTCAAAGCATCTTGCTTATGTTGCCGAAAAAGAAAACATAACTGCCGACCCTACTGCATTGCATATCATTGCTCAAAAGGCTGATGGCGCTTTACGCGATGCTCTTTCTATCTTTGATCAATTGGTAAGTTTTGCAGGTAATAATCTTACATATAATGCAGTTATTGAAAACCTCAATGTATTGGATTATGATTATTATTTTAAAGTTACTGATAATTTTCTTCAGAATGATATTCCTTCAGCTTTGATTTTATTAAATGAAATTATTGAAAAAGGCTTTGATGGGCAACATTTCCTAATAGGTTTAGGAGAGCATCTAAGAAATTTATTGGTTTGTAAGGATGCTGTTACTATATCTTTACTTGAAGTGGGCGAAGATATAAAAGGTAAGTACAAAGTGCAATCGCAAACATGCGCTGCTCCATTCTTAATCAAAGCACTTGAACTATGCAATCAATGTGATATTAATTATAAAAGCAGTAATAATAAACGTTTAAGTATTGAAATATTATTAATGCAAATAGCTTCAATTTCTCTTAATTCAAATACTACAGAACAAAATATTAATAAGAAACAAGAGATAACTCAGCCTGCATCTGCACCAAAAGCTATTCCTGTAACTCATACTTCTGCCCCCAATCCTGTTTTAAATACACCTCAAGTTAGTAAACCAAGTTTAACAAGTACTCCAGGAATAACAGGTTCTTTCTCTGTTAAAGATAGCTTATCAGACGTAAAGAAAGAAACAAAAGAAACTGAATCTCAAAATAACGATGTATCAGAACAAGATGTAATTACACAAGAAATTATAGAGAAAGCTTGGAATGAATACACTACTTCAATTTCTGATACATCCAAACTTCTATATGTTACATTAACAAAAAATAAACCTGTTTTAAAAGATAACAATACAATAGAATTAGAAATTGATAATAGGGTTCAGGAAGAAGAAATCAAAGCCAGGAAATCTGAAATCATGGACTATTTACGAAAGAGTGCCAAGAATTATAGTATCCAATTAGAAACTGTAATTGTACAATCTCAGGAAAAGAGTGGAATGGTTTATACTGATACGGATAAGTATAATAAGATGGTAGAAAAGAATCCTGAGCTTCAGAAAATGAAAGACGAATTAAATTTAGAAATAGAGTTTTAAGACAAAATAAAAATCCAATTTATAAATTATAAATAAACAAAAAATGAGAATTAGAATTTTCAGTATCCTAATTTTAGGATTCTTAATTACAAATGTATTTGGTCAGAGTTCATCTCTTGACTTAAATGCACCAATACCTGTTGACCCTAAGGTTAGAATAGGTAAATTAGATAATGGTATGATATATTATATCCGCCAGAATAAAAAACCTGAGAAAAGAGTTGAATTACGTCTTGTAGTTAATACCGGTTCTGTAATGGAAACTGATCTACAACAAGGACTGGCACATTTTTGTGAACATATGTGTTTTAACGGAACTACAAATTTTCCAAAGAATGAACTTGTAAACTATCTTCAAAAGATAGGTGTAAGATTTGGTGCTGACATCAATGCTTATACGAGCTTTGATGAAACTGTTTATATGTTACAAATACCAACTGATAAAGAAGGTTTGCTTGAACATGGTTATCAGGTTATAGAAGACTGGGCTCATAATGTTACTTTTGATGGCAAAGAAATAGATGCTGAAAGAGGAGTTATTACAGAAGAATGGAGATTAGGATTAGGTGCTCAGGATAGAATGATGAAGAAATTCTTCCCAATTATTTTTAAAGATTCAAGATATGCTGATCGCGTTCCTATAGGAAAGATTGATGTAATAAAGAGTTTTAAGTACGAAACTATACGTGATTTTTACAGAGACTGGTATCGTCCGGATCTACAAGCAGTAGTTATTGTTGGAGATATTAATCTAGATAGTGCTGAAGCTAAAGTAAAAAAACATTTTAGTGGAATTAAGAACCCTGCTTCTCCAAAAGAGAGAACAGTATTTAATCTACCTGATAATAAAGAACCATTAATTGCAATTGTAACTGATAAAGAAGCAACAGAAAATCAAGTAATGCTATTTTACAAACATCCTCATACTATTAAAAAAACATTAGGTGACTTTAAAGAATACTTAATGGAAGAACTTTATAATGGAATGTTGAATGCTCGTTTAAATGAATTAAAACAAAAACCTGAAGCTCCATTTGTATATGCAAGTACTTCATATGGAAGATTCCTTGCCCGTTCGGGTGATGCTTATACTTCAGAAGCAATGGCAAAAGAAAACATGATTGACAAAAGTTTGGAAGTTATTTTGCAAGAAAACGAAAGAGTAAAAACATTTGGTTTCCTTAATTCTGAATTTGAGCGTCAGAAAGAAGAGATGTTAAGTAATTATGAAAAAGCAGCAAAAGAAGCTGACAAGAGTGAATCAGCTAACTTTTGTTCAGAGTACGTAGATAACTTCTTATCTAAAGAACCTATTCCTGGTATTAAAAATGAATTGAAATATGCTAAAAAATTAATACCAGAAATTAAATTAGAAGACATTAATGCTCTTGCAAAGAAGTGGATCAGTGATGATAATATGGCAATAGCTATAATGGCTCCTGAAAAAGAAGGAGTAAAAGTTCCTACTAAAGAGGAAGTTTTAAATATTATTAAGAATTCTAAATCACTAAAACTTCAACCTTATGTTGATTCATATAAAGATGAACCATTATTAACTGATTTTTTAATTGGTTCTAAAGTTGCATCTACTAAAGAAAATAAAGAAGTTGGTTTTACTGAATTAACTTTAACTAATGGTATACAAATTATACTAAAACCTACAGATTTTAAGAATGATGAGATACTAGTTTCAGCATATAGCCCTGGTGGAACCTGTTTATATCCCGATAAAGATTTTATTTCTGCAAACTTTTCTAGTAGAATTATAGATGAGAGTGGAATAGGTAACTTTGATAATATTCAATTACAAAAGAAACTTAAAGGAAAGATAGTTCAGGTCAGTCCTTATATCACTGATATAAAAGAAGGCTTTACAGGTAGTTCTACTCCAAAGGATTTTGAAACTTTATTACAGTTAACCTATCTTTATTTTAAAGCACCTAGAAAAGATACTTCTGCTTTTAACACTTTTATTTCTCAAGAAAAGAATCAATTGAAATTTATTAAAGCTAATCCACAGTATTGTTTTTATGATACTACATTTAAGACAGCTTATCCTGATTCTAAACGTATGATCATTTTCCCATCAACAGAACAATTGGATAAAATTGATCTTAACTTAGCTTATAGTGTTTACAAAGATCGTTTTGCAGATGCAAGTGATTTTAAATTCTTCTTTGTTGGTAACTTTGCCGTAGACACTCTTATTCCTATGTTAGAAAAGTATCTTGGTAGTTTACCTGTTACTAACAGAAAAGAGACATGGAAGGATGTAAGTCCTAAATTTGCTCAGGGTGTAAAAGATATTACTTTTAATAAAGGTACTGATCCACAAAGTATGGTTGGTATTTTAATGTCAGGTGACATTGAATATAATGATAAGAATTTTATTTCTTCAAGAATATTAAGTGAAGTACTGGAGATAAAACTTATCGAAGTTATTCGTGAGCAAATGGGTGGTGTTTATTCACCACAATCTCAAATTACAATGTCAAAATATCCTAAAGCTGATTATGATGTTATGGTTATGTTTGGGTGTGGTCCTAAAAATACTGAAAAACTTACCAAAGCAGTATTTAAGATTATGAAAAAATTACAAAAGGACGGCCCAACTCAAGTTGATCTTGACAAAGCAAAAGAAACTATTAAAAGAGAAAGAGAAACTAATCTTAAGAAAAATAATTACTGGTTAAATAAAATTGAACAGTCATATTTTCTTGGTGAAGATGTTAATCTTATAAATAATTTTGACACTAGATTACAGGCAATATCTTTAGAAGATATAAAACTCTTATCACAAAAAGTCTTTACTATTAAAGATCATTACGTAAGAGTTGTATTAGTTCCTGAAAAGAAATAATCAATAAATAATTTTTATATTAAAATGAGAAAACAACTAAAATTTCTTGGGATACTCTTATTAAGTATTTCACTTTTTATCACTTCTTTTAGTAAAGTATATTCACAAAAACAATATACTTACGAATCTGTCCCTAATGATCCTTTTAAAACAAGGATTTATACCTTAGATAATGGATTAAAGGTTTACATGTCGGTTTACAAAGATGCACCTAGAATTCAGACTTTTGTTGCTGTAAGAGCAGGAAGCAAGAATGATCCTGCTGAAACCACAGGTCTTGCTCATTATTTTGAACATATGATGTTTAAAGGAACCTCTCATTATGGAACTAAAGATTGGTCTATGGAAAAACCATATATTGTTGCAATAGATTCTTTATTTGAGATCTATCGTACATTAAAAGATGATGCTCAACGTAAAGCTATGTATCATGTAATAGATAGTATTTCTTATATTGCATCTGGTTTTGCTATTCCAAATGAATATGATAAGCTTATGAACATCATTGGTGCCACAGGTACCAATGCATTTACTTCTTTAGAAGAAACTGTTTTTGTAGATGATATCCCATCTAATCAATTAGAGAATTGGGCTACTATACAAGCTGACAGATTCAGCGATCCTGTTTTACGTTTGTTCCATACTGAATTGGAAACTATTTACGAAGAAAAGAATATGAACTTAGCTAATGATGGTCGTAAGGTTTATACTGCTATGTTAGAAGGTTTATTCCCTAATCATCCTTATGGAACTCAAACTACTATAGGAACTCAGGATCATATTAAGAATCCTTCGATGAAAAATATTCGTGAGTTTTATGCAAAATATTATGTAGCTAATAATATGGCTGTTTGTATTGCTGGAGATTTTGATCCTGATTATGCTATTAAAGTTATTGATCAGAAATTCGGAGCATTAAAGACTGGTGTTGTGCCTCCTTTCAACTTTACTAAAGAACAACCTATTGCTAAACCTATCGTTAAGGAATGTATGGGCCCTGATGCTGAGAACATCTCTATTGCTTATCGTTTTGAAGGTGCAGGTTCTAAAGAAGCTGACATGATTACGATGTGTGATATGATTTTAACTAACGGTAATGCTGGTTTAATTGACTTAAATCTTAACCAAAAACAGAAAGTATTGAGTGCCGGTTCTAATCCTGATATTATGAAGGATTATTCTGCATTGGTATTATCAGGAAAACCTAAAGCAGGTCAAACTTTGGACGAAGTTAAAGACCTTTTGCTTTCGCAAGTTGAATTACTTAAGAAAGGAGAGTTCCCTGATTGGTTGATGAGCGCTATTATCAACGATCTTAAACTTCGTCAGGTTAAAGAATCTGAAAGTAATAACTCAAGAGCTATGGCTTTTGTTACTTCTTTCATCTTGGGTACTACATGGAAGGACGAAGTTGAATCTATTGAGAAGCTTTCTAAAATTACAAAGCAAGAAGTTGTTGAATTTGCTAAGAAATATCTGAACGATAACTATGTTGTTGTGTTAAAAAAGAAAGGAAAAGATGAAACTATTAAGAAAGTTAAGAAACCAAAGATCACTCCTATACAGGTTAATCGTGATAGTCAATCAGAATTCCTTAAGAACATACAAGCTCTTAAAGTAAAAGAAATAGAACCTGTGTATATTGATTTTAATAAGGATATATTAAAGTTTACTGTTAAAAATTCAGGTCCTGTTGTGTTGAATATTCCTGTTTATTATAAAGAAAATACAGAAAACAAGACCTTTGATCTGTATTATGTTTTTGAAATGGGTTCAAACAATGATAGAAAATACGGTGTAGCTATTAGTTATCTTAAATATTTAGGAACATCTAAATATACATCAGAACAATTAAAACAAGAATTCTACAAATTAGGATGTTCTTTTAATGTTTCTAACTCAGCTGATCAGATTTATGTTAGCCTAAGTGGATTAACTGAGAATATGCCTGATGCTCTTAAGCTTTTTGAATTATTATTAGCCGATTGTCAGCCTAATAAAGATGCTTTTGACAATATGTTGAAAGACATTATGAAGAAAAGAAAAGATGCTAAGCTAAATCCACAAAATATTTTCCGTGCTATGGTTACATATGCTATGTATGGCACCAAATCTCCTAGTACAAATATACTATCAGAGAAGGAATTGAATGCTTTAACATCACAAGAACTGGTAGATAAGCTACATGCACTTAATACTTATGAGCATCACATCCTTTATTATGGTAATCAAACACAAGCTGAGCTATCTAAACTAATGGATCTTTATCATAATACTCCATCTAAACTAAAACCTGTACCTGCAGAGACTAAATTTACCGAACAAGATACCAAAAAGAATATCATTTACTTCGTAGACTTTGATACTAAGCAATCACAGATGATTTTATTGAGTAAAGGTAGTTTATATGACAAAACTTTGTCGCCTGATGTTACCTTATTTAATGAATATTTTGGAGGTAGTATGAATTCAATCGTATTTCAGGAGTTAAGAGAGGCTAGATCTTTAGCTTATACTGCTATGTCTATCTATCAAAGCCCGGCTCGTAAGGATAGATCTTACTTTAGTCTTTCATTTATTGGAACTCAAAACGATAAATTAAACGATGCTTTGGCCGCTCTAACAACTTTGCTTAACAATATGCCTGAATCTGAAAAATCTTTTACCTTAGCTAAGGATGCTATTGTACAAAAACTACGTACAGAGCGTATTACTAAATCAGATATCTTATTCAGATACGAAAATGCTAAGAAAATGGGCAACGATTATGATACCCGTAAAGATATTTTTGAAAAAGTTCCTGCAATGACTATTACTAATGTTAAAACTTTTGCAGAAAAAAATATCAAAAATAAAACTCATACTTATGTAGTTTTAGGTGATAAGAAAGAAATAGACTTTACAGTAATAGAAAAGTACGGTAAGGTTAAAACACTTACGTTAGAAGAAGTTTTCGGATACTAATATTAATTAGTTTTATAATTAAATAGATAAGCCCTTCTCTGATTAAGTTCGGAGAAGGGCTTTTTAATTATCATAAATCATAAAATAATTACTATGTTTGCATAATTATTATAAAAACCACATTAAACCCATTTACAACATGAAAAAAATAAGTATAACTATTGTACTATTATTGCTAACGAGCATTGTTTTTTCGCAAAAGGATACTACTATTTATTATTCAAATAGTAAAAAGACTCTTAATTCTTCTGATAAAGCTCAAACTTATCAGAAAGTAAAAAAAATTAGTGATAATGAATACTTGTTAAATGAATTTTATAAAAATACTTATGACAAAGAGGATACTGAATGGCATGAAGGTTCCACATGTCATATAAATAAAATAAACGATTCTACTTATACCTTCAGCTATCCATCTAAAACAAACGAAAAGGATAATACATCCTATAGAATTTTTAAAAAAGTAGATAATGGCTACTTTATAAAAATATATGTTGATAATAAATTAAGAGGTTTCGGTTTTAGTACTTTAATATTCCCTTTAATTCAACAAGGCGAATGGACTATTTATTATCCAAATTCCGATAAATTTATAATGAAACAAACTTATCTAGATAATCAGGCTATATCAAATAAAAGATGGGATGAAAATGGAGTGGAATTACTCTCAGATGTATTTGATCGTGCTGATGAAATGCCAGAATTTGATGGAGGAATGGAAGAAATGAATAAATTTTTGTTTACTAATCTTAAATATCCTATGGAAGATAGAGAAGAAGGTACTACAGGCACTATATATGTTACTTTTGTGGTTATGGAAGATGGATCATTAAGCGAAATTAAGATACTAAGAAGTTTATCAAAGTCACTTGATGCAGAAGCTTTGAGAGTAGTTAAGCTAATGGAAAAGAAATGGAAGGCAGGAAAGAACAATGGTAAGCCAGTTAGAGTGCAGTTTAATTTACCATTAAGAATTAATTTAAAATAAAACCTTATTTTTATCCTTACTTTAATTAATAATACAATTAAACCCATTTACACCATGAAAAAAATAAGCATAACTATAATTCTACTAATGCTAACGAGCATTGTTTTTTCGCAAAGGGATACAATTATTTATTATTCTTGTGTTGAAAAAGTTCTAAATCCCACTGAAAAAGCAACAAGGTATGAAAAAGTTACAAATGTTATGGGTGACTATTTTTTATTGTTTGAATATCATAAGAGTAATTATACTGAAATTGATACAATATGGCATGAAGGTTCTACTTGCCATATAAATAAAACAAATGATTCAACATATATTTTTACATATCCTGAAACTTCAAATAACAAGGAGCATTCATTTATAAGAGTTTTTAATAAATCAGGTAACGGTTACATTATAAAAACATATAATAATAATAAATTAGAGTCAACGGGCTTTAGTTATTTAATATTTCCTTTAGTAAAGGATGGGAAATGGACGTATTATTACCCTAAATCAGGTAAAATAAATAAGGAGGAAATATATATAGATAATCAACCCATAAGTAACAGGAATTGGAATACTAAAGGAGAAGAAGAAACATCAGATGTATTTAATTTTGTTGAAGTAATGCCTGAATTTAATGGAGGAGTTAAGGAACTTTCTCATTTTATTGGAGATAATATTAAATATCCTATATTAGCGAGAGAAGAAGGTATATCAGGTACAGTTTACATTACATTTATTGTTATGGAAGATGGTTCAGTAAGTGGTATAAGAATATTAAGGGGCATAGGAGGTGGCTGTGACGAAGAATCAATAAGGGTAGTTAGGCTAATGAATAAGAAATGGAAGGCAGGAAAGACATATGGGAAGCCGGTAAGAGTACAATTTAACTTACCATTAAAGTTTAATTTGACATAAATCCATTCTTTTAT
This sequence comes from uncultured bacterium, assembly GCA_903911455.1. Lineage (GTDB taxonomy): Bacteria > Bacteroidota > Bacteroidia > Bacteroidales > JACABE01 > JBAXLO01. The sequence continues at coordinate 1,633 of CAIWDQ010000481.1, read as the reverse complement.
AGAACATAAATTAAAGAAGCCTTCAAAAAATTAATTCTGAAGGCTTCTTTTTTTAATAGAATTTAAAAATTACGAATATAAAATTATAAATTTTCTGTTTTTCAATTCATAATTCATAATTCATAACTCATAATTCTTTCTAGCTTACTCTGATCATGACATAATCAGTGAAGGCTCCTTTCCTGTTTTGTGTGAAGATTGGTTGTGCTCTGAACATATATTTTGCTCCTGAAACAAAACCATCTAAATCACCCATAGCATTTGTCAACATCCTTTCGGTTATCAACACTATGCTGTCGTCTTCAGCTAACTGAGTGCATTCTATGTTATAAACTATTTTCATATCAACCGACTTAATTCTAAAATGTAATTTACCAATGATAACAGTGTTTTCGACTGTTAGATCGGGAATATATATTGGAGTTTTGTCGCCAAGGATGGTAAAGCCTAACAGACCAGGTATGGTAATATCACCTGTTTCGTTAGTAACTTGCTCAGCATCTCTAGAGTTAATTTTGAAATTTCCACGTATTTCATCGCAAATTTGAACTGCTAACCTCGACTGTCCGTCAACGTTATTCATAGTACCTAAAATTGCGTTATAGAATGCAGTATTCTTACCTGTCATTACCAAGCCTGTGTATGAAAGCTTGGGGCATAGAGTACCGTGTGCAGTTAGCTTTACGCATTGATTAGCCATAAACATGTGCACATCATTGTGACGTGAGAATGGAATAATCTGTTGTAAAACTATTTTTAAAGACATTTTCTTTTTTTAAAGATATTAAATAAATTGTTTTTATTAATAAATTTTTAGTGTAGTTTGTTAAAGTCTTATTATATAGACATATCTGAGAAATATGTAAAAGTGGCCCACTTCTTCATAAAAGTGGCCGACTTCTTCATAAAAGTCAGTTATTTCTTCATAATATCATAAGATTTCTTCAAACAAGAGAAGGTATTCTTTATAATAGAGCAAGTATTTTGCAAACTATCCACATGATAGTTTATACTAGTACCGCAATAGTGTGCACTATACTTTCCGGAGGTCGTACTATTACTGTAATAGAGCGAAGAACTTTTAGTATAGTTTAAACTATTAGTTTCGAAGTGTGCATTATTCTTTTTACGATACAACAATTGGGTGCTGTTGCAAATAAAATAGTCGTAATGCGTAGCAAAGCTTAAGGTATAATGGCGCTTATCTAAGATAATAAATAAGGTCGAGGGGTGTGTTTGACCAAAAGACATAGCTGTAGTCGAACGTCTTTTAGTAAAGTGAATGAAACTAAACCTGAGATTGCAATTATTAATCATACCGTGGAAGCTTGGCTTCTTAAAGAAGGTATCCATCTGATGATATTTTAATGATTTCAATACTTATTTTAATTTTCATACTGCAATGGTACAACAATAAAAGCACAATGGCGGATAAAGTTATTAACAATTTTAAGATAATTTTCATGGATACGTAAGATTAAGACTCTTTAATGGTTCATAACTTTATTTTGAGGGAGAATTACTTAGGAAAAAAGAAGAATAAAGATGAAATAATGTAGTAAAATTGCTTTGGTCTGATAAAAAAGTACTAAGTTTGTGAAATCTTTTAAATCAATCTAATCAAATAGGAATG
>CAIWDQ010000480.1 GCA_903911455.1 uncultured bacterium | reverse complement strand
TGGAAAATAAGTTGACTGTTGTTTTAAAAAGCACTTACAGACGAAACCGCTGCAATACAATAACAATTAGTATTAGAATAATATACTTATGGAAAACAATCCAAAGTTTTCAAGAATAGGAATAATTGAAGAAATGTAAAATCTTTTTCTGAGTATTAAATCTTTTAAAAGATGGAAATTTCCAAAAGAATTTAAAAAGTGAAAGAAGTTTAACAATATCGCAAGAAGAAGCCACACACTTTGGCGATGCCGCCGAAAAGATAGTATGGACTAAGTATCACCATTCCTTACAATCTTTCGCATCCACCTTCATACCCTTTTCTTTAAGTAACAAATAGGAAAGGCAAAAGAGTTCCTGAAGAAATGGCAATTCAGGAACTCATTTGCCTTAAACTTATCTATGCTTATGATTGTAAAGAAAGCAAACATAAGCATTATTAAATACAATATAAGAAAGAGAAAGAGTTCCACCATGAAGAAAGGCGGAACTCTTTCTCATTCTAGTTTAATAAAAAAACAGAAAAAAGAAAGAGTCAGTTGTGAAGAACAACGGACTCTTTCTTTTCCTTAATTAATATGAACAATATGGTAAGAGCAATGACATGCTGAAGAAAAGACAATTCAGCATGACATTGCCTTATATTTATCTATGCATATGATTGTAAAAGAGTACAAACATAACCATTGCTAAAGACATCTATTATCTTAATTGTGCATGTGACACATGCCTAAATTCAAATAGGTAAGATTAGAGAGTGATAAAATAAATACAATGCAGGAAAGACAATGCACTGTATTTATTTTTCTTCACTTACAAAACTTGAATCTATCTATGATTATTATTGTAAAAGAGAACAAACATAAGCATTACTAAAGACATCTATTATCTCAATTGTGCGAGTGACACATGCCTAAATTCAAATAGGTAATATAATAGAGTTACTGAAGAAGACTATCAGTAACACTATTATATTGAGTTTATCAATGATTATGATTGTTAAAGAAACAAACATAATCACATTATCTTCTAAAGCCAACAACCAAATAATAAACCAAAACAATGGCAATTTCCAATTCAATTGTATAAAACACTTTTTACTTTTTGGAAATTGCCATTGATTTGCTTTAGAATTATTCGGTTGTTGTATGGCTTTAGAAGGACTCTCGTATGGAATTGGCATACAGTCTGTTATGATATATTGATTATTAATACTATACATTTGCTTATTCATTTTGGAAATTAGCACTTAAGTCATTGATAATAAGCTAATCATATATCATTGATTATGAGATTGGCAATTTCCAAAGCCATAGGGCGGGGCGTGTTGTTGAGCTTCGTTCGAACTAAAAAACAATTTTAAAACAAAAATATTTGCTCATTTACAGTATGTTAAGCCATTATAAATGTTATTTTGTATATACCACTATAACTATCAGTTAATTAAGTGATTAATAGAGATAAAAACACGTTTCACTATGATTTCTTTAATATGCTGACATATAGAACGTTATTGATTATTGTAAATTAGCGTTATACGTATGTTAATGAAATATTGCTATTGATATACAGTTAGTTATAAACGGCTAAATTCAGTTAAAAGATGTTAAATTTACAGCCTGTTTTCTTATGTAGTTGTATGTTAGTTATTTATAGAGGTTTTTATTTTACGATTTTACTTGACAAATTAGATTTATAACAGTATTTTTCGTACCTTTGTACTTGAAAGAGAGATACTAACCACCAAAAACCCCGACCGCCGACCATCGGCAAAAATATTAAAAGAGCTATTTGAAATCTTG
>CAIWDQ010000479.1 GCA_903911455.1 uncultured bacterium | reverse complement strand
TACTTTATTGCCTTTATAAATGATTATTGTTGGTATACTTGATATTTTATTTATACTTACAATCTCCTTGTTTTGATCGACATCTATTCTTAATACTGTCACTTTATCCTTCATTTCAGCTTCAATTTCTTTTAAAATCGGAGCTTGTTTTTTACATGGAGCACACCATTCAGCATAATAATCAACAATAACTATCTTATCTGTATTAGTCATTTTGTTGAATTGAGCAAGACTCATTTCAGCTTTAGCAGTTTTGTTTACAGTAGTAGTTTCGGGCAAACCAGCTGCACGCCATTTCATCATGCCTCCTGCTAAATCATATATAACTTTAAACCCTTGAGCACGCATTTGATTAGCGGCATAAGCACTTCTGCTACCACTTAAACAATATACAAACACAGGCTTATTTTTATCTAGTTTATTTATAAGATTTATAAAATTAGCATCATTTATATTGATATTAATAGCATTTTTTAGATGCCCTTGATTGAATTCGTTAGGAGTGCGAACATCTATTATTGGAGCTTTGGGCAATTCATTCATCTTCTTCTGGAAATCAGTCGAACTTAGATTCTGTCCAAAAGTATTTAATCCAATTAGTAATGATATTGATAAAAATATCAGGGAAAGCGATTTGTTAATTCTTGTTTTTTGAATTCTTTTCATTGTGTTTTTATTTAAAGATTATTGTTTATAATATTTATTAGTTGTGTTTTTGAGTGTACTCCTGGTTGTTTGTAAATAACATTGCCATTCTTAAAAACCATTATTGTGGGTACACTTTGAATCTGATAACGACCGGCTATCTCATTGTTTTGATCTACATCTATCTTTATTACTCTTATTTTATCGCCCAGCTCTGTCGCCAGATCTTTAAGAATAGGGGATTGTGTTTTGCAAGGTCCACACCATACTGCATGGAAATCGACAACTACAGGTTTTTTATCATTTATTATTGAATCGAAATTTGCTTTCATTTTATTTGTATTTTAATTATTAAACTTTGTAAGTTAAACTACCATTAGGGCAAACAGCTACACATTCCAAACATTTGGAACAAGTATAACTATCACCCGGTTTTAATGTTTTTGGTTTATATAAACTATATTTTACTGGCTCCATAGCTACTATATAACATTTTTTATCGCAGGCACCACAACTAATGCAACTATCTGTATTTAGTTTTATTTTGAATAATGAAAACTTGTTTAACCAACCTGAAAACCACGCAATAGGACAACCTAGTTTGTGATATTGATACATCTGTTTTATCTTACCATCTTTATTCATGCTCATCATTATCTCCATTATCAATCCCATAGGGCACACCCAACGGCAGAATACTTTACCGAAGATTAACCCACTTATAACACCTGCTAAAAGCAACCACCAAATCGAAATATAATATTGTGTAAAGACATAGTAAATAGTTGCGCCGGATACTGCAAGTATAGCAAATCTTTTGTCGACAAGTGCTTTTAAAACTTTTCTCATGTTGATTTTTTAATTTAGTCCAATTACTGATTCTACTATTCCGAATGTTTCTTTTGAAGCTTTACGAATAACTTCATCTGCAGATTCTGATAAGCCTGTTACCATAGCAGCCATGTTTAATAAAGAAACATATGTTTTGCCATCTTCTTTTTCGTAAACAGAAATTCTACAAGGCATCATTATTATAGTAGCAAACCTTTCGTTATCTTTCTCCAACATATAACCGGAATAATCAGGTTTGCATATTTCTATAACCTGCACAGGTCTCATTTCTTTTCCTGTTTTAGCAAGTGATTGCTGAAGATTATGCACCTCATATTTCATCCACTCTTTTTGGATAGAAGCGGCTGTAAGTTTCTCAATTGTTGTCTCCACATCAAAAGGACTTACATATTCGACGAAAATCTGTTTTTCATTCATAGGTAACTGATTGTATTAGTCTAATGCTTTTGCTATTGCAATAGCTGCAATAGTGCCATCAGAAACTGCTGTTGTTATTTGACGATACTTTTTACTAATAACATCACCTACAGCATAAATATCAGGTAAACTGGTTAGCATATCTTCATTGGTTTTAATATATCCCCAATTATCCAATTCCAGTTTGTCTTTAAATAATTCAATATTTGGTTTCATCCCAATAAAAACAAAAACACCATCACTTGTAAGTTTAATATTCTCTTTTGTTTTAAGATTTTCAACTTCAGTTATCATTTTATTACCTTCGCGAACGAAAGATCTTGGTTCGTACTCAAACAGAATATTTATTTTAGGATTGGCAAATAGTTTTTCCTGAGCTTGTTTATTAGCAGTAAAAGCATCAAACTGGTGAACCATTGTTATCTTACTTGCAAACTTGCTGATAAAATCAGCTTCTTCAACAGCAGAATTGCCTCCACCAATAACTACTACTTCTTTATCGCCATAATATTTAGCATCGCAAGTAGCGCAGTAAGAAATTCCTTTACCTTTCAATTCTTTTTCGCCTGAAATACCCATTAGATTAGGAGAAGTACCTGTTGCAATAATAATTTTCTTGGCTTTAATAGTCTCAAATTCATCAATAATAATTTCCTTCTTTTCAAGATTAACTTTTGTAACATCAACAGCAACCTTATAAACTGTGCCACACAATTTAGTTTGTTCCGACATATTATGTGATAACATATAACCAGGTTGAGGATCAATAAAACCGGGATAATTGGAAACTTCATGAGTAGTGGAAACCTGACCTCCTGGAAGGGCTATGTCAACAAGAACTGTATTTATTTTTGACTGGCATAAATATAAACCTGCTGTTAAGCCTCCGGGACCGGCACCAAGAATAATAACATCATATTCGGAAACACTTGGTTTAATTTGAGATTTAATTTCATTAACTCTTTCAACAGGCAGTATATTATCTAATTGGTGAATAATATCACTTCTTTTAATCCCACCTGAAAGCATATTGCCAACTTGCTTGCCATTATCAAAAAAGAGAAGAGTTGGTGAAGATTTTACACCTAACTGCTCAGCTAATTCTCTGTTGTTTTGCCTGAATATTTTCAGGAATTTAATATCATTACCATAAAGTGTAGCTAAACCTTCAAACTTTGGAGCTACTGCCTCGCATGGAGGACATTCGGTTGAATAAAAATCGAGAACAACTTTGCCACCATTAAGGACTTCTTGTTCAAATTCGTTTGTTGATATTTCTTTCATTGTTTTTAGTATTAATTTGTATTAAATATTTCCAGTTAGGATTTTTTTAATTAATTTTTTTCTTCAAAATAAGCTGAAAAGCCTAATTCTAATAATTCTTTTACCGGCCTGCAATCAGTAGTGCAAACATTTCCGGTTCTGTTTTTGGCAACCGTACCACAACCGCCTCCACAAGCTAATTGAAGACTACAGTTGCTACACTCTGCAATAGTTGTCACATCACGACTTTCCCATTTATTTATCATATCTTCTTTACGAGTAACCTCAGGATAGAAGCTTCCCAATGCTTCACCGGGTTTACCCACTGTAGCAGTGCAAGAATAGATTTGACCTGTATAGTCAAAAGCCCATTCAGTTTTACAAGCAGGACATGAATCAAATAAAGGATCAGGCAGACTTTCGTTTTCAGCAAGGAACTTAGAAATAGAATAAGCAGGTTTATAGAATTCAAGGAAGTATGGGTGCTCTTTTATGATATTATAAAGAGTTTCATAAAGTGATATCCTACTAAAAAGCTTTTCGGAAGTTGCCTGACAATGGTGCAATTCATAATTCCTCCCTAATTGTGATTTAAAGAAATCACTATCAGTCCAACCTTTATCAATAGCAAATTTAGCAAGTTCGGGCAAACCATTTATATTCTCCTTATCAACAACGACGCGAAGATTAACAGCTAAGTTGTTCTCAAGACAAGCATCAATACCTTTTACAATTTTATCAAAAGTAGCACCACCACCTTTAAGAAAACGACGTGTATCATGAACTGTGCCTTTTCCATCAAGTGTAATTTGTATTTCGCGAATATTAGCTGTTGTTAAAATGTCAATATAATCAACAAGAGAATAACCATTAGTAACAAAACAAACCTCCAGTTTTGAAGCATTAGCGTGTTTTAATAAATAAGAAATAAGTTCTTTTTGCTTTGGAGAATTTAAAAGTGGTTCACCTCCAAAAATAGTTAGATATTTCTTTCGACCTGCAAACTCTTTGTTTATATATGCATAAAAAGAATCAATGATTTCTTTAGTTAGTTCTTGTTTAACGTTTGAATATTCGTCCTGATAACAATATGTACACGCGAAATTGCATGAATAATTTGGAACAAAGAATAATTGCACTTCGTCGTCATCACGGGTATCTATAAAGTCAAGATATTTTTGACGATATAGCGAATCTTCTTCTTTTTGATCAATTAGGTATCCTTGTTTAATCAGATTTTCTTTAAAGTCGTGAGCCAATTCTTTTCCTTTAAGATAATCATTTAACATTTGGCCTTCTGCAGGATTCAAAATGTCAGCACTTCCGCTAAGCAAATTAACAATAAAAAAATTGTCTGATTCTGCTATTTTTGAAAATATATTGTGTTTTGAATAAATCATAAATAAGTTTTTAACCTCACCCCCGCCTCTCCTAAAAGGAGAGGAGCTTGATTCTACATAATTGTAAAATTAAGGGCAAAGTGATTTAGTAATTAAATTAATCGTGACAACCTACAATAGTTTTGGAAGTCTTGGCACAACATTGAGCTACTTTTTTAGTAGATTCTTTTCCGTTCTGTTTTTTAACGAGACACTTCATTGTTTTCTATTATTAATTATTAAATGATTGTTAATTTAGTATAATCTATTTTTATCTACTAAGATATTATTAATTGCTGCAAGAACATCCTACAGACTTTTTGCCTACGATAGTAAAACTTACGACTTCAGCATTACCTTTAGCATAAGGAGAAGATTCTTCCAATATTTCTACGGAAGCAAAACCTGCATTCTCTAATTGTTGCATATACTCATCACGTGTAACTGCACCTGCCCAACATTCGGCTATTGCAACAGGGTCATTTCTGAATTCTTCTGAAATTTGAGTTGTAGCATATATATCGCTCACAACAAATCTTCCGCCTTTTTTAAGTATACGATAAACTTCGTTCCAAACTGACTGCTTGTCTGTCGCATGATTGATAGTGCAATTAGAAATAACTAAATCTGCAACTTTATCCTGAAGTTCTATCTTTTCTAAATCACTTTGTACAAAGCTGACATTTTTAACATTGAACTTCTCCGCATTCTTTCTTGCCTTATCAAGCATTCCATCTGAAATATCTATGCCATATACAAAACCTGTTTCACCAACTGATTCGGCCATTCTTATAACATCAGTTCCACGACCGCTACCCAAATCAACACACACTTCTCCTGTTTTAGGTTCAGCATAATTGATAGCACCACCGCATGAAAGACAGCATTCAGATTCGGCAAGCTGACTGTATCTATTGTTTATTTCTTTAATTTCCATTTTTTTATTTGTTAGGATATTTATTTTACTTTATTAATCTCTTTAATTAAAAAATCTTTTTGTTTTACTCCTACAAAACGATTTATTTCTTTTCCATCTTTTAATAATATTAAAGTAGGAATACTTCTAACTTTAAACTTATTGGCTAAAGATTGAAACTTTTCAATATCAACTTTACCTACTTTATAATTTCCATTTAAATCGTTTGCTACATCATTCAATATTGGGGCCATCATTCTGCAAGGTGCACACCAGCTTGCCCAAAAATCAACAAGAACTACTCTTCCGTTTGTATGTTGCTTGAAATTATTTTCAGTAAGATTAACTATTTTATTATTGTCGGCTACTAATGGAGTGTTTTTCATTTTAGCCTTAGCTATGTAAAAAAGAATTATTATTAAACCTAAAATAATTCCGATTACGATCATTGTTGTTTGCATACTATTTTTTTTTATTTAACTAAGCTGTTATTAATGTTGCAAATTCAGCTTCCAGTATATTTATTATTTGTTCTTTGGTTTGAATACTGGAAGTTGCTTTTACAACTTTGCCGTTTTTATAATAAATAGTAAAAGGAATACCTGTAAAACCTTTTACTTCCGAAAGATTACGAATAACATGTGATTCAGGATTGTCGAACTCCATATCATAAAACTTAACATGAGAATATTCGCTTTCAAGTTCCTCTGCAATTCCATAAACAGGAATACACATTGGCCCCATACGACCACATATTACCATTACATTTTCTGTTTCACTTATTATTTCAGCATGATTGTCTGCTGTTTCTATGTGTTTTAAATTTGTGTATAACATAATTGTTTTTATTAAAAATTTGATGCTGCAAAATTACCTTATAAAACCTTATAATTTATCTATTTTACCATCTATTGCAACAGCATAAAGCTTGAACTTACTCAACTTATTTATTGAGGTAAGTCAATCTTTGAATGAAAATAAGTATCTTTGCAAACTCATATATCTTATAATTGCATGAAAACTATCTTAGAAACTGATCAGGAATTTATTTGTAATATCGACGCTCCCTGTTTCCAAATGTTATCAAAGGAGGAAGCGGAACTTGTGCAAGCAGGTAAAACACAAATATTATTTCGCAAAGGTGACAACCTTACTAAACAAGGTGCTTTTGCCTCTTATGTATTGTTTTTAATTAATGGTATAGCAAAACAATATATTGAGGGAGATAGTTCTAAGAATTTTAACTTAAGAATTATTAAACCAGGTGAATTTATTGGACTATCGGCTGTATTTACTTCAAATAAGTTTAATTATTCTTCAATAGCCTTGTCTGATTGTCAGGTTTATTTGATAGAAAAAGAATCTATTGCCGGCGTTATAAAACAAAATGGTATGTTTGGCTTTAATATTATTAAAAGATATTGCGAGCAGAATACAAATCTTTTTGAAGTTATGCGTAATATACTGTATAAACAAATGAACGGACGTATTGCTGATACCTTATTATATATAGACTCCCTTAAAAAAGAATTTCCTGAAATATTTCAGATACTCTCCAGAAAAGATATAGCCGAATTTGCCGGTATATCTACTGAGAGTGCAGTTAAACTTCTTAAATCATTTGAGAAAGACAAATTAATTGAACTTCATGAGAAAGATATTCTTTTGATAGATTACAATTCGTTACATGAGATTAGTAAGAAAGGATAGAATTTTTTAATCATTTATCCTTTTTCACTTATCTGTATTAAAAGTTTTTCGTTTAGAATAGTAATCTGACGACCATTTACTTCCAGTATTTTATCATTATTGAATTCAGTTAGTATACGACTGACACTTTCGCGGGTAATACCTGCCAGAGCTGCTAATTCTTCACGGGTAACCGGTAACCTAAAAGTATTAGAATTGTAAATAGTATTAGCAAAGAATAATATTACATCAGCCACTCTTCCTATGTTTTGTTTTTGAGCATTATTAAGACAATTATGAAAATTCTCAAGTTCGTTTTTGCTCATATCTAATATAATCTGATAAGCAAAATCACCATTTTCATAAATAAACTTTTTAAACACATCAAGATTAATAAAACAAACAGTAGTTGGCTCGAGAGCAGTTGCAGAAAAATGATTTATCTTATCACCAAAATTACTGGGAAGACAAAGATATGCAGGAGCCTTTGTTATTTTAATGATTTTATCTTTAATAATTCCATCAATATGAATCTTTACCAAACCGGATTTAAGATAAACCACATTAGTTGAATGTGCATCTTGTTTGATAATTATATCACCGGGGTTGTAATGAGTTTCTGCACAGTTTTCACCTAATATACAAATCTCTTTATCACTTAACATTTCGGCTGCAGAGGACTTTAAGCTACATAGTTGACAGATTGATTTATTCATTTTGTTTTTTATTAAATGATTTTGATTGCAAAAGTAAGAAAAAATGTGCGTTATATCACATTTTTATTTACAAAACCGCACAAGCATTTTTATATATTACAATTTACTAAGCTATAATTTTGCACAGAATTTTAATGCAAATAATTATGGCTGAAATTGAAAAACTTATTATTATATGTACAATTGGACCAGAAAACCCAGAAAAGGCAACTCTTCCTTTTGTTTTGGCTACAGCAGCTCAGGCTAATAATATAAATGCAGTTATTATTCTTCAATCCTCAGCAGTAGAATTGGCTAAAAAAGGTGTAGCTGAAACTATTATAGCAAAAGATTTATTGCCTCTAAAAAATTTAATGGATTCGTATATAAATGAATGGGGAGTTTTGAATGTTTGTACTTCTTGTCTTGAATCTAGAGAAATAACAAGTGAAGACTTAGTAGTAGGTTCACAAATTATTGATGCAAGTAATGTAGTTGCAGAAATACTCTCAGCAAAATCGGTTGTAACGTATTAAACAGTTTAAATAAATTATGAGAATTTTTATATCAAAGATTTATTCACTTCGCCTTATCGGAATAGCGCTATTGTTGATAATAATAGCGACTTCGTGCAACAATGGGGCCAAATCAAAAAAGGAATCGGGACAGATTCCAGATAATCCACTTACCGGACGCTTAATGCCTCACTTAGATCACAGTGCTTATTTTAAAGACTCAATTGATTCACCACAAAAAGTTACACGTATGTGTATAAAATGTCATACTAATAGTGCAAAGGAATTAATGCAAACTTCGCATTGGACATGGATTAGTGGTGATGCAGTTAGAAATGGGAAAAGCATTCTTTTAGGGAAGCGAAATCAGGTAAATAACTTTTGTATTAGTGTTGTAGGTAACTGGGGTTCATGTGTTATATGCCATGCAGGTTACGGTTGGGCAGATAAGAATTTTGACTTCACAAAAGAAGAAAATGTGGATTGTATAGTTTGCCATGATGGTTCAGGAACCTACTCGAAAACAAAACTAGGTATGCCTAATAAAAATGTTAATTTGCGTGTGGTTGCCAGTAGTGTACGTCGCCCTTATCGTGAAAACTGTGGTATTTGTCATTTCAATGGTGGTGGTGGAATGGGTGTAAAACATGGCGACCTTGACGAATCATTGTTAAATGCAAATAAGGAACTTGATTTTCATATGGGGAAGCTCAATTTTCAATGTATTGACTGCCATAAAACACATAATCATGTTATCTCAGGTAAACTGAATACCACTTATACTGAAAAGACTAAAGCAGTTAGGTTTGGATGTGAAAATTGTCATACTGAGAAACCACATAAAGACCATCGACTTAATGAGCACGCAGAAAGGATTGCTTGTCAGACCTGCCATATTCCTGAGTTTGCAAGAAAATATCCTACCAAAATGACCTGGGACTGGTCGAAAGCAGGTGATTCAACTAGAAAAGATAACCCACATGAATATCTTAAAATTAAAGGTGAATTCCATTATGAAGAAGATGTTGTGCCTACTTATGCTTGGTATACAGGAATGATGGATCGTTATGTAATTGGAGATAAACTCGACTCAGAAGTTGAACATAATATGAATCGTCCAATAGGTTCACGCAAAGATCCAAAAGCAAAAATATGGCCATTTAAAGTACATCATGCCAACCAACCCTATGATCTGATTAATAACATAATTATACCTCCTTTAACAAGTGGAGAAGGTGGTTACTGGACTAAGTTTGACTGGGCTTATGCTATTAAGAAAGGTGCAGAACTAAATGGTTTACTTTATAGTGGAAAGTATGGTTTTACACAAACAAAAATGTATTGGCCCATTACCCATATGGTTACAACAAAGAAAAATGCTTTGACTTGTAAGCAGTGTCATTCAAAAGGAGGCCGTTTTAATTGGAAAGAACTTGGGTATGATCGTGATCCAGTTCAGGTAGTAAATAAATAATCACAATATTAAAGAAATTGTATAATGAAAAAAATACCAAACAAATTTAAGAATCCATATTTTGCCGGAACCATTCTCGGGTTTGTTCTTTTTGCTGCTTTTGCTTTAACTCATAGTGGTTTGGGAGCATCTGGAGCAATTAGTCGCATTCATGTTGCTATTACCAAATTATTTTGGTCAGCACATGTTGACCGTGTAGGTACTTTTGCTGCCATGGGAGCAGGTAATCGCAATGCTTTGGATCATCCCAGCATGTATCTGTTAATTGGAACATTTGTTGGCGGATTGCTTTCAGCATGGTATAATGGCCGATTGAAAATAGAAATATTCAAAGGCTCTAGAATATCAAACACACAACGTCTTATCTTTGCTCTTTTAGGAGGGATTATAATGGGATATGGTGCTCGCTTTGCACGTGGATGTACCTCAGGGCAAGCATTATCAGGTGGTGCAGTTCTTTCACTTGGAAGCTGGGCATTTATGTTCAGTGTATTTATTGGAGGCTATGCAGTTGCATATTTTGTACGTCGTCTTTGGAATGATTAATTAATAAAAGGAGAAAATTACTATGTTACCTATCGATATAATTACAGAACTTGGGAAATCTGGCGGATATGCGGTTTTCGTTTTGATTGGTGCCGGATTCGGCATTGCTTTGGAATTGGCAGGATTTGGAGATTCACGACGACTTGCTGTTCAATTCTATTTTAAAAATATGACCGTATTAAAAACTATGTTTACGGGTATTTTAGTAGCCTGCCTTTTGATTTTCCTTTCAGCAGGACTTGGCTGGCTTGATTTTTCACAACTTGCCGTTAACCAAACTTTTCTTTGGCCGGGTATTGTTGGAGGACTTATAATGGGAGTTGGCTTTATTGTTGGTGGCTATTGTCCCGGAACTTCGCTTGTGGCAACAGCAAGTTTTAAAATAGATGGTCTATTCTTTCTTGTTGGTACAATTGTTGGTGCAGGTTTGTTTGGTGAATCCTTACCAAGTTTTGAAACTTTCTGGAATTCTTCTTTCACCGATCGTTATTTAGTTTCAGATTGGTTGGGATTATCAATTGGTGCAACAGTATTTATTGTTACAATATTTGCTTTAGTGATGTTTTACATTGCTGAAAAAGTGGAAGAATTTTTTAAATATAAAGACACAGGGAAAGCATGGTCATGGAAAATAACAAAACGTCCTTATCTTTATGGTGCTGTTGTGTTGGTTGCTGTTGCAATATTGATTTGGTCGGTTGGACAACCTGACCCAATTCGTAAATGGAAAATAATGGAAAGTAAGTATTCAGGTCAGCTTGCAACTAGAGCTGTTTTTATTCATCCATTGGAATATGTGAAAACTAATAATGAATCTACAATAAAACTTATCACTCTAGATCTACGCTCTAATAAAGATTATGAAACTTTTCATTTGAAAGGCTCAGAAAATGTTAATCTGGACGACTTATTAAATGCTAAGTTTGTGGCTCCGCTAGCTCAGCTTCCACCACAGGGTGTTGTGATATTGTTAGCTGATAACGATTCTATCTCTATCAAAGCATGGCAATATCTAAAAGTTCAGGGAGTAGTGAATTTGTATATACTCGAAAACGGATTACATGATTGGAACAAACTTTTTGCTGATAAAAAAATTCACGAAAAGGATATCAATCTAGCTTCTCCTCCGGCAGAAGTGCTTCAATTATTCCCTAAAGACGCATATATACCCAAAATCAAAATAGGTTCTAAGAAACGTGCTGGAGGACTTTGCAGCTAAATTTTATTAAATCTTATGAATAAATTATCTTCAACATTCAAAATACTAACCTTTTTACTAATCTTTAGATTGGTAACTTCGGTTGCGATGGCACAAACTTCTTCTTTTTTCGCACCATCAAATTCGGAGTGTATTACATGTCACGAAAAAAACATTTCTACTCATTTATATAATACTTCTGTTCATCATTCGCTTATATGTACTGCATGTCACATAAAGGATGAAACTAAAAAGCCTTTTGCAAAGGATATATTAGGGAAAAAGGTATGTATTGTTTCTTATAAGCCGATGGATTGTAGTAGTTGCCACAGTTCAATGGTTAAAGAACACGAAAAGAGTATTCATAATGGTCAACGTCTACCTATAACTTGTGCAAAATGCCATTCAGATATTCATAATATCACTTCAATTAAAAACAATAAAGTTGCCACTGCAAAATTATGTGGGCAATGTCATCAAAATCAATCAGCTTATTTTAAATCAATACACTATCAAGCGCTTTTAAAAGGAAATAATGATGCTCCTACTTGTACTGATTGTCATGGGTTACATGCTATTAATAAAATTGATAACGAGGCTCAGGGACGTTCATTCCATACTCAGGCATGTATGAAATGTCATGCTGATGCGAAAATGATGGAACGTAATAAAGTGACAACGATTGCTCCTGAAACCTATTTCGAAAGTTATCATGGTAAGAACATCCGACTCGGTTATCCCGAAAAGGTTGCAGGTTGTTCTGATTGCCACAGTGCACATAATATTCTTCCTGTAAAGGAGAGCAATTCAACAGTAAATGCAGCTAATTTAGCTAATACATGCAAACAATGTCACGACAACTCAAGTAAAGGATTTTCTAAGTTTATTGCTCATGCAGAACCCACTAATCATAAAAAGTTTCCTATGTTGTTCTGGGTTACCTTAAGCATGAACATATTGTTGATTAGCGTCTTTTTGTTTTTCTGGATCCATTCATTACTGTGGGCATTCCGTGGTTTTATCGAAAAGAAACAAGCACGCAATGAAGCATTATTCTCAAATTCTGCACCTAAAAATAAAGGAAATGAAAAAATTCAGAAAGTTTACAGGCGTTTTAAAACTTACCATATTGTAATGCACCTTTTTGTTGTTACAAGTTTCCTTGGATTGGCTTTAACCGGTTTGCCTTTGAAATTTAATAATTCTAGATGGGGCAAAGCTTTGATGGACTTTTATGGTGGAACCGACAATGCCGGTATCATTCACCGTATATGCGCCATCATAACATTTGGCTATTTATTTGTAGCTCTTGTGATGAGTATTCGTTTTCTTTTTTCTAAAAAAATATCAAATCAAAGCTTTTTCCAAAGACTTTTTGGTTTCGATTCACTTTTCCCTAATCGTAAAGATTTTCGTGATATCAAGGCAATGTTTCACTGGTTCTTTTTTAAAGGACCAAAACCTAAATTTGATAAATGGACTTATTGGGAAAAGTTTGATTTCTTAGCAGTATTCTGGGGAGTAGCAGTTATTGGTTCTAGTGGATTACTTCTATGGTTCCCTGAATTCTTTGGTAAATTCCTTCCTGGTTGGTTCTTTAACATTGCTACAATCATTCATTCTGACGAGGCTTTATTAGCTGTAGGTTTTATCTTTACAATACATTTCTTCAATACTCACTTCCGTTTTGAAAAGTTCCCGATGGACTTTGTTATTTTCAATGGACAAGTGACAGAAGAAGAAATGATACACGAACGTACTGAACAATGGGAACGTTATAAAGAACAAGGTATTACAGAAGAGTTTGAGGTACATAAACCTACTCCAATTATATGGGAAATCGCTATGAGAGTGTTTGGTCTACTCGCTGTACTAACAGGTTTGATTTTAGCTTTATTGATAATCTATACATTCATTTTTTAAAGTGAGAATAAAAAACTAATTTGCAACTAATATAAATGAGTAAAATAGTATCGATATTATTTTCAAATTATCATTGGAAATAATTTATTGTTTGAATTTAACAAGTTTGAATAAACATTTATTGATCAATTGCATTATTTTGGCATTAGAATATGTTATTATAAATTAGGGTGATTCAAATCAATGATTGAACTAAAT
>CAIWDQ010000478.1 GCA_903911455.1 uncultured bacterium | reverse complement strand
TAGCGTAGCAAGGGCTGTGAGGGAGAGATGACATCAAAAAATAAAGATTTAGTAATTAGTATTGCTATTTTTTTTATTATTCTTTTTATTAAATGTATCACAATTTGTTTTTAAATCATAATTAGGTTCATTAGTAGTTAGATTTATTTTAGGATCAAAACAAACCGTTCCCTGGTCTTCATATTGTTTTGTTATTAGATTAAATAATATTTCGTTTTCTGAAACAATAACTTTCTTTGGTTGAGGTTCGGGTTTATAAGTAACTCCAAATTCTTTGCAACATTTGAAGAAATAAGATAAATCTGTTTTCTTTGTTGTGTTTGTCATTGCTTTTGTAAATTCATAATCTGTTTCATTATAATTGTAGTTTGGGTGGTATTGGCTAATTATGTGAGCGTATTGTCGCCCGGCTTCGCCAAAATGATTAGATAAGCACCCTAATAATAAAAACCATTGTTTATAGTCGCTTGTTATATCAATATAATTAGTTTGAATAACATTTAAACACGTTTCAAAGAAATATTGAGTACTATCTGTATTATTAGAATTATAACTAATTACAGGCTGTTTCCTTACTATTTCTTTTGTTGGTGGCACTACTTCTATTATTGGCGGTAATACGTCCCAAACCTCAGCATCATTATTAATATAATAATCGTTATCATAAGAGTAACCCCGTAAACGACTAATATTAACACAGCTTTTGTCTATTGAAATATTCATATCCTGAAAAGCTATTGATAATGTACTAAAATACTCTTTATGATGTTGAGGTTCTTTAATAGGTATTAACACAAAATAACCAGTCCCTGAAACACTCAAACCACAAAAGGCAACATTAGGAATTTTGCAAAGTTCATCTTTTAAATTATTGTAATTATTCAAACATTCGTTTCCTTTTAAATCTATATCAATACATATAAACCCTGAATGCTTAATTAAATTATTGTCCGCCCTTGTTGGTGAAAAAATTCCGCTCGGAGTTATTGCCGGGAGGGTTGCTTTTATTTTATCCCTAATTTTCTTGTCAGGTTCGGAACGTATCTCATCAACTTTGTTTGAATACTTTTTACTTGTTAGGAAAGTAAACAAATTAACTTCTTTTGGTGTGCTGTTGGTGTAATTGTCAAACCCTGAAACGTTTATATTTAATATGTTTTTCATAATGATATTTGTTTTGTCTCACTTGTCTCACTTGTCTCACTAAAGACAGTCGAGACAGTCGAGACAGTTCCTTTATTTTTTAGTATTCTTTCTACCTTACTTTTATTTATATCCAGTTCGTCTGCAATTACTCTAATGCTTTTACCTTGTTGCCTTAATTGGTTTACTTGTTCAATTAAATCGGATCTGTCATTTTCTGAATATTGTTTCAAATGTTCAAATTCTTTAGAATAATTTAGGAACTCAAAACAAACAAAATTAAATTCTTTGTTTATTTGGCAAGTAATTACATTTTCAGCATCATAAATAAAACCTTTTACTCTTTCTTTCATTTGCTTAATATATCTAATATCTTTGTCTAATTGACTTTTACCAATAGCAAAACCACTATCAAAAAAATTCTTAAACATAGAAGACCCGGCTAAATGATTAAGAGAAATTGATTGTGATTCGTCTCTTTTGGGTGTATGTGCTAATATTAAGATAGATAATTGATATTTATTTTTTAATTTTTTTAGGTGTTTCATTAATGGGAGTGCATCTTTTGCCTTTTCTGTGCTTTCAGATTTCAAGTAAGTAATATTATCAATTATTAAAATTTTTGCTTTCTTACTAATAATTTGTTGCTCTATTTCATTATTTAAATAGTCTTCAATTGAAATTTCATCTGAAGGAATAAAGTCTGGGTTCATTGCACATCTATGAAAAGTATCATTAAATAAATAATGATTTTCATAATTTTGGGAACATCTGTTTTCAAGTTGTTTTTCACTTAATTCAAAATCAAAATATAAAACCGGTTGTTTCCCGGCCTCTAATCTAAAACCTTTTATTGGTATTCCTGAAGTAATACTATTTGCAATTTGATTGGCTAAAATTGATTTGCCTAGGTTTGTATCGGAATATAAAACACAAAGTTCACCCTCCCACCATAATTCATCAAATAACATCTTTGGAATTGGCTTGTTTTTAGCTTCTTCAATCCATTCATTCATTGATTTACATAATAACAAGCTTTTATTATTTATTGATTGCTCCGGTTCTTTAATTGTGGGTTGAGGTGGTGGCGGTTCATTATTGTTTGAATTATTTTTTTTGTACCTTTTACCAAAATCGTTGGCGTTGGCTGTTTTATTCTCTATCTTATCCATATAAAAGAATTATTATTATGAATAGATAAAATATTTTCGTACCTTTGCACTTCAAATCCTAATTGCATTTGCTGTTTAGGGTTGTTTTGAATATTTGGGAGGTGTGGTAGCCTCCCTTTTTTTATTGCCGGGCGTGTTAACCCTGAAAAGTGTTTTATAATTATTCTTGCCATTATAAAACCCTCCTATATTTTAAAGTACTGATCTTTGT
>CAIWDQ010000477.1 GCA_903911455.1 uncultured bacterium | reverse complement strand
CCTCGTGTATGGATGAAGTATGGCAAAGCCATATCAACACCCAACATAAAGTATAAAAAAAGCCGTATTGGTTGCAACAATACAGCTTTCCATAAACTTTCGGATAAGACTTACTTTCTCACCTATTACGCCAATATTCAAAAATCTCCGAATCTTGAGGTCACACTTTGTGACCTCAAACTTTTTAGACTCTCAGGAAGCTGGTCACAATTTGTGACCAGTTCGTTCCTTCTAAAGTTGAATTGCATTAATCTGTCTAACTTGCTATCTCTTTATCGATTATCTCAGCCAACTTTTGCATATCATTATTCATTTTCATGTCAGTTATTTTTGCATAAATTTGAGTAGTTTTGATACTTTTGTGCCCGAGCATTTTGGAAACTGTTTCAATGGGTACTCCATTTGATAAAGCGATGGTGGTAGCAAATGAATGTCTGGACATATGAAAAGTCAGGTTTTTAGTAATACTGCATAAATCGGCTATTTCTTTCAGGTATTCATTTACTTTTTGGTTAGAGATAACAGGCAATACCTTCCCATCTAGTTGACTCCCCTTATATTTATCAAGTATTTGTATTGGAGTATTAAGAAGCCGTACATTAAATTGAACATTCGTTTTCTGACGTTTACTCATAATCCACAGGCTGTTGTCAAATGCGGTATGGATATTGGATTCTTTCAAATTATACAAATCAATGTACGAAAGTCCTGTATAGCAGCTGAAAATGAATAAATCCCTTACCTGTTCAACCCTTTTTGTTGCAAACTGTTTGTTCTTAATGGTATCAATTTCCTTTTGAGTCAGGAACTCTCTTTCCACCGTTTCAAAGCCGATATTGAAATTCCAGAAAGGATCAGGGATATTAAGTCCTGTGTTCTTAGCGAAATAAAATATCTTCCGCAGCCGCTGCATGGTTTTCATTGCATTATTGTGTTCGCTCTTGTGGTTGTTACGGATATAGATATAAAAGCTGTCTAAGAAGACCGGAGTTACCTCACTGATTGGAATATCGGAGATATTGTAATTCTCTTTCAGAAAAGATTCAAGCCGTTCTCTCAACAGTTTATAACGGTTGTAGGTTATGTTTGAAGTGGAATAACCCACTTTCAAAGCATACTGTTTGTTGTGCATGTCGCAGTACTCCAGGAGGGTCTTGTATTTTCTATCAATTCCCAAAATTGTGTTCTTGATTTTCTCTGGGTCAACATAGCCAAATTCATCAAATTGTTTTGTATACGCCTTGTCAATGGTAGATTTCAGGTTGTCTAACTGCCTGTTGATGTTATTGGCTTCGGCTGCCCGTCCTTTGACCTTTCCTGACTTTACGTCCCAACAATCAGGATCTACCTGAAGCTTAGAACTTAATTGCGCGATTTCTCCGTTAATTGTAATACGGATCATGATAATGGACTTCCCATTCTTTTGAATGGCATTTTTCTTTAAGTAGAAAAGTACTCTGTAAGTTGATTTCATAACATAATAATTTATGGGTTGAAAATAAATATTATCTATGAAAGTAGGGCAGACAAATTACTGACAATTAAGGAAATAGCTAAGACAAATTCGTTAAATCGTTACCTTATACTGAAGGTAAAAAAGAGGTAATGAATTAGTAACGATTTATTGACGTTTGGTGGTTGAAAAGGGCTCACCCGTAAAAGTTGTGGACT
>CAIWDQ010000476.1 GCA_903911455.1 uncultured bacterium | reverse complement strand
CTTACCATTGGAGACGATAATCCCCATGCATTATATTCCCCCTTAAAGTAATAACTGTATTTTACAACATTAGCTTCATTATAATTTGCTTTACAGTATGTGTAAATCTCTTTGATAAGTTCCTCTTTTGTCATATTCTAATCAATTTCTATTTCGTCAATAAATATCCATGCCTTCTCAGATGCTCCTTTATGCCAAGAAGGACATAAACCAACATTTTTAGCAATAATTTTAACATACCGTGCTTTTAGATTATTCAAATCAATATTAAATTCTTTGATAAAAGCACCTTCTTTCTTAAGATCAGTATCATTGTTAAGTGATTTTACAAGTTCAAAATCAATATTATTGTCAGATGTATAAACTTCAACATACAAAGGAGCAAATATCCATACATTAATATCCTGCAAACAACTTACTTTTATCTTATTTATGTTTTGAATGCTTTCCAAATCATATTTAACTATTACATCATCACCTAAAAACCCTTGCCATAAACCATCTGAATAAGTTGTTGAGCCTCTCAAACCATCCGAAAGCGTATTAGGATTCCCTTTATATTTAGGGGAACACTTGGTTAGGTATTCTATTTTCTTTTTCCATGCTTTATGTTTATGAAAATCTACCGAAGCAGTATAAATTGAAGGTGTTTTACCATTATATATCTTTGCTTTTATTGTCATACTTTTCTCCAGAGGAATTTGTCCTTTATAAATAGGTGTATTTATTGTAGGCTCTGTTCCATCAAGTGTATAATGTATCTGATTATTTTGATCATTGCCTGTTAATAATGCATAAGATATCCCAGAAATGCTGTCAGTATTAAACTTTATTGTTGTTGATCTGTAAAAAAACATCAAATCATCAGTACGGAATGATGATGCCGGCAATCCTTCTTTATTAAAAAGATTAACGGTACTTGTATCAGTAAATGCATATCTTACAGCAACTGGTTTTTTAATGTTTTTGTTTGAAACAATGATTGTAGAGCCATCAATTTTAGCTTCAGCAGGAATAAAATTCATATCATTAGTTGCTATTTCAAAACCATAGATGGTATTATTATCTTTAGCAATCAAACCCGACTCTGCATAATCAAAGTAAATTCTTATCTTATCACCTTCAATTTTCATGTTCTTATACAGCGGACCGGAATATACTTTAACATCCGTGAGTTTGTAAGTCTTATTCAAAGCCCATAACGAAAGTCTTTTCCCAACGCTTGGTTTATCTTTAGGATGAATATTGTAAATATCACCAATATCCATCGTAACAGCCATTCCGGTATTCGCAACACCTAATGTTTTCAACTGTGCCTCTCTTAGATATGCCGAAGTGTTGTTCCCATTCTGATATGCAAACGGAGCAATCTGAACATAATAGAAAGGGAAATCGCCAATGCCCCACGCTTTTCTCCAACTCTTTATCATAGTAGCAAAAAGACGATTATAAAGGTCGGCTTCTCCAATATTCGCCTCACCCTGATACCATATAACTCCTTTAATAGCAAAATTAACAATAGGATTTATCATTGCATTGAAGAGTACCGAATGTTTGTTGGGAGTAATATCAGTTCCAAAGCTTTTTTGCAGATAATAGTTTAGGATTTTATCATTCTCTAGAAACGAATTTTCAGTCCATGCCTCAGCAGGAGTACCTCCCCAGTTAGTAGAAATAAGTGCAATTGGAACTTTTAATCTCCTGGATAACTCTCTTCCATAAAACCAAGCCACTGCACTAAAGTTTTTAAGAGTTGCAGTGTCCGTTTTCATCCATTGTGCCTTACAATCCTCTTTTGGCTTATCCGAAATGTCCTTTTCTATCTGACAAAGCCTTACATTTCTGTAATCATTCTTTAAAACATCTTCCAGTTCTTTCTTATAATTCTCCCATCCGCCAAGCATTTGAATTGTAAACTCCATATTCGACTGTCCCGAACAAACCCATACTTCTCCAAGCAAAACATTGTTAAGTGTTATCTTGTTTTTGCCTTCAATTTCTATCATATACGGGCCACCGGCTTCAGTAGTCTTAACAGTTGCAATCCATTTGCCATGAGCATTGGCAGTTGCATACACAACTTGTCGCAACCAACTTGTTTTAATTGTAATTTTCTCTCCCGCATCAGCCCAGCCCCATAGTTTTACGTCAGCATTTTGTTGTAAAACCATCCCATCACTAAGAATTGAAGGCAGTTTTATGTTTGCTTTAAGATTAAAGGAGAATATTAAGCTTAAAAGCAATGAGATTGATAGTATTTGTTTCTTCATTTATTTAATTTGATTTGAAGCATCAAAAGTATTAATAATTTGAATACGCTTTATGATTATTTTAAAACTACTTTAAATTTATTTATATTTT
>CAIWDQ010000475.1 GCA_903911455.1 uncultured bacterium | reverse complement strand
TTTGTAATTCTTCAGCTTAAGCGTCCACAGATATTAAATCTATTTTACTGTCGCTACAGTTAACTTTTTGTTCCGTGCGGTTAACTTACTGCCTGGTGCGGTTAACTTTACGCTCCATGCAGTCACCTTTACGGCTCGTGCAGTTAACTTTACGGCTCGTGCAGTTAACTTTACGCTCGGTGCGGTCAACTTTACGGTTCGTGCGGTCAACTTCACGGCTCGTGCGGTTAACTTCACGGACGGTGCGGTTAACCGCACCGAGTAATCGGTTTGCCTCTATGAGCCTCAAGCTAACTTACAAATCAGTATAACCTGCTGAACAACTACTACAAATAACTTTTGTTACGCTGTATCTTTTTTGAAAAGATGCATTTAAAACTGTAAATATTAAAATATGTATTAAAGAAATGTGTCAATGCTTTTTCCCCCTCTATCCTCTCCCCGCTTTTTTAATATGATTCAAAACCATATTTTGATAAAAAGAAATAGGTAATAGCACTTAATTAATATTTGGTGAAATTAATAATAAAAATTGTAACTTGGCTGTTATTGTTTGTTAAGTATTGTTACTTTTCTCACAAATAATCAAAACAAAATCAATAATATTGGTATGTATCGCAACTCTATCAACGGTTGCAGGTGTATTTTCTATTCCTTTTTGGCATTTGCCTTAATATCTTACCAAAAAAAATATTATTCAAAAATAAAAAAGATTATTAGATTTCTTCGTTACACTACTAATGACAACATTTTATAATCTCTATTTAATGTGCTATTTATGTTTTCTAATATATCCGCTAAGCGGTGTAAAACCGCTAAGCGGAATGGCTACCACTTAGCGGTTCCAAACCGCTTAGTGGTTAAATATTGTCATAACACTTGGTGTGCTGAAAGTATTGGGGCTCGTAATGAAGACAACGCTTTTCTTCCTAAAAGCCTAAACCACTAAAAGCCTTCATTCATAATTCATAATTCTTAATTCTTAATTATTCCCCCTAAAGAGCTTCCATTTTCTTTTGAAAATAATCCCATAAAGGATCGGGAGGCGTGGGTGCCGTAATGCGGATCTCATCATGCGACACAGGATGTACAAACACAAGATAACGAGCATGAAGATGAATTGAAAGATCATGATTCGGGCGATCGTATCCATACTTTATATCCCCTTTTATAAAACATTCTAAAGTGGACAGCTGAGTACGGATTTGATGATGACGGCCTGTCATCAGTTCTATCTCCAGTAAATGATAATTATCGCTGGAAGTAAGGTATCTGTAATGCAATTCACTTTTAAAACTACCCTCAACTTCGTGGTCGTAAGCATAAGATTTGTTCTGCTTTTCATTCTTTTTTAGATAATGAATAAGAACACCGTTTTCAAGCTCAGGTTTCTTCTTAACCACTGCCCAATAGATCTTTTTTATCTCACGGTTAAAGAAGATTTTAGCAAGTCTTTTACCGGCTTTACTGGTTTTGGCATACATTATAATACCACTAACAGGGCGGTCTAAACGATGAACCATCGCAAGGAAAGCATCACCAGGTTTATTATACTTTACTTTAAGATATTGCCTAACCATATCACCGAATTCAACATCGTTTTTATTAGCCGACTGAATTACTTGTGAAGGTTTTTTATTTAAAATTATGATATGATTATCCTCAAAGAGAACCTGCTTGGCTATTTCGTCAACGTTTATAATTTGATTCATATTTTAATAAAAAACTTCTTAATATTGTTCTCTTTCGTTAGGGAAATCCTGTGATTTAACGTCAGTTATATAAGCACCAATCGCACCATGAATCTCTTCATATAAATTATGATAGCGTCGGAGGAAACGAGGAGAAAATTCTTGTGTAATACCTAACATATCATGCAAAACAAGCACCTGTCCGTCAACACCATTACCGGCACCAATGCCAATAATAGGGATTTTAACACTTTGGGTAACAGTTGCAGCCAAGGTAGCCGGAATCTTTTCTAAAACTATAGAAAAACAACCTGCTTTCTCTAATAATTTAGCATCTTCCAGCAAACGTTCAGCTTCATCAGGTTTAGTTGCACGAACAACATAAGTACCGAATTTATGAATAGATTGAGGGGTAAGACCAAGATGCCCCATTACCGGAATACCGGCAGATAAAATCCTGTCAACCGACTCAATAACTTCCTTACCGCCTTCAAGTTTAACAGCATCAGCACCAGTTTCTTTCATGATACGGATAGCAGAACTTAGAGCCTCCTTTGAATTACCCTGATAGGTACCAAAAGGCATATCAACAATCACTAAAGCCCTGTGAACAGCGCGAACAACAGAAGCACCGTGATAAATCATTTCGTTTAAAGTGATAGGTATAGTTGTACGATGACCAGCCATAACATTGGAAGCCGAATCACCAACCAGAACTGCATCAATATTAGCACTATCCAATATCTTAGCACTTGAATAATCGTAAGCTGTAAGCATAGCGATCTTCTCTCCTTTTAACTTCATTTCCTGTAACACATGAGTGGTTACCTTTGAAATTTTACTTGGTAAAGCTGCCATTTGTTTATTTTTTAAATTAAGATTGCAAAGTTACTATAATATTAATGATAGTAGAGAATTATTGTTTTTAAATTATGTTAATTGATAAAACTCACAACAAAAAAGCCGTTCACTTATACAGTAAACGGCTTTAGTAATGTTGACCTGTTAGGTATAACACCTTTCTGTTTTTACTTGTCAAAAATTAACTAAAAATATTCATTAACATACTATTTAACAGATTTTAGAAAAAAAGAGAAATAAAGAGAAATAAAACTAAATTAAAATTATTTGTCCCCCACGTTGTCCCCCTATTGTTTTTTTATGTATCTTTGCAATGTTCAAAATAACCAATTAAAAAATATTAAACATGGCAAATGTAACATTCATTTTAAAAGACAAAAACAAAACCTCAACATCTATTTTTGCAAAGTTTACTTTCAATTACTTTGAAGTTGACGAAAACGGGATTAAAAAACATAAGTATCTTAAACTTTCAACAGGCGAAACGATCAACCCGAAATACTGGGACGTAAAGAAACAACGTGCAAAGGAAACAAAAGAGTTTCCACAGCACCCCGAATTTAACCAACGTTTGAATGATATTGAAACTATCATTAATAACGTATATAGAAAAATGTTAAACGATAGTGAGGTTATCACTCCCGAAATATTAAGGGACAAAATAACAGATAGTTTAATTATAAATAACAAGGTTGTAAACCCTCCGAAACAACAAAATAAGTTAATAGACTTCTTTAAAACTATTATTGATGAAACTAAAAGAGGCGAACGAACTAAAGAGGGAGGCGTTAAATATAAAAAATCCTCTGTTGTAAGTTATAACAATTCAGTTAACAACCTATTGGAATACGAAAAAAAGATAAAAAAGACTCTTAAGTTTTCAGATATTAATCAAAAGTTTTATAACAATTATCTGAATTTCTTAAATGAAAAGAAATTTGCAGTTAACACCATTGGAAACAATATTAAAAATATTAAACTAATGATGAGTATTGCAACTGATAGAGGTTTAAATGATTTATTAGACTTTCAAAAAAAGAGTTTTAAAAAGGTTGATGAAGAAACACAAACAATTTATTTAACTATTGACGAACTACAAAAAATTAGTAATTTAGATTTAAGTAATAACAAAAGATTAGATACTGTAAGAGATATGTTTTTAATCGGTTGTTTTACTGGGTTGAGGTTTTCAGATTTAAAACAGTTACGTAAAGAACATTTTTACGATAATGTTATTAGAATAGAAACTATAAAGACGGGCAACCCTATTATTATTCCTTTACACGCTACAGTAAGAGAAATTTGTAATAAATATGATTATAACCTCCCTCGTATAATCAGTAACCAAAAAATGAATGAATATATTAAGGAACTCGGTAAAATTGCAGAGATTAACGAAACAATTAATTTAACTGAAATAAGAGGAGGTTTAAAGTATTATAAGAATATACCAAAATATGAATTAATAACCGTACATACAGCCCGTAGGAGTTTTGCAACGAATATGT
>CAIWDQ010000474.1 GCA_903911455.1 uncultured bacterium | reverse complement strand
TATTACAGCAATGAGTATAGGTAATATTGAATTAGCGAATACTGAATTATCGTTAATAGTAGATTCAACTAGAATTGATAAAAACCGAATTACAGTTGGAACTATTTATCTGAATACATGGGCACAAGGCAATTATACACTTACTGACGATCAGATAAATATATTATATGATATTGCCAATTATGATCCGGCTACAAATGGCGATGCTGTTTATACTGCCAGAGTGATGCTAAATATAAATCCTGATAATAGGGATTTTAAATTTGCATTAGCTCCTCAGCTTCCTAAACAGGAAGTGAAATCTAATTCCGTACATTTATATCCTAATCCTGCAAAAGAAACAGTAACAATTACTTTTGATCAATCTATCACAAGTGAAGGAGTTTTTGAAATATGGAGTATCATGGGTAATAAATTACTTTCTAAAACTATTACTACTTCTAATATTGAACAAAAAGTAGATGTTAAAAGTTTAGCATCAGGTATCTATTTTTATGTAATTAAAGTTAATGGTGATAATTTTTCATCCGGCAAACTAATTATTTTAAATAAATAATATAAACTTTTTCAAGTAAATCCTGTCTATGTGACAGGATTTACTTATTTTTGTATTCAAATGCATTACAATAGAACTATATTAGTTTTTTTATTATTACTACTTGGAATTCATTCCAAATGTCAGATTATTGGACCTAATTTGATTAATAACCCCTCATTTGAGCAATATTATAGTTGTCCGGTAAGTAGTGCTGAATTATTTAAATCAAAATATTGGTGGGGTTTTAGTACCGATTATTTTAATATATGTGTACCTTCAATCCCTATAAATGTTTCTATTCCATTAAATTTTGCAGGTTTTCAATATGCACACACTGGTGTTGCTTATGCAGGAGTAGAACTTTATGCAAATGATTTTACAATCCAATATGATTATAGAGAAGCAATAAAAACAAAACTAAACGATACATTAGTTGCAAATAAAAGATATTGTACTAAATTTTATATATCTCTTGCCGAATACTCATATTCAGTATCACAGCCAATTTTAAATTATGTATTATTAGATTCAATTGGTATGCTTTTAACTAAAGATTCGGTTCAAGATACTTTAGCTCCTCTTTTAAACTATGGAATAAGAGTACAAAATAGTATTTTTAATATTGATACGATTAGTTGGTCTCAAATTTCAAACAGTTTTATTGCTAATGGTGGGGAACAATATTTAACAATAAGCAACTTCGATATTAATATTAACTGGCCCATTGGTATAACTGGAGAAACTTATGTTTATGTAGATGATGTATCAGTATGTGAGTGTGCTTATAAAATAAACTTAGGTAACGATACTACTTTGTGTCAAGGGGAAGCATTGTTGCTTAATGCAAGCTTGCAGGGTGCTACTTATTTATGGCAGGATGGGAGTACAAACAGTACTTATCTAGCCACACAACCCGGCAAGTATAAAGTTACAGCATATATAAAAGAATATAATATTATAGTTTCAGATTCCATAAATATAAGTTTTACTGATTCGTGCTTTGTAATCCCAAATGTTTTTACACCTAATAATGATGGGTTTAATGATTATTTTGTTATTAAAAATACCGAAAGTTGGAATATAGATTTACAAGTTTACGATAGATGGGGAGTAATAGTTTATAAAGATGAGAATTATAAAAATAATTGGGATGGGAAAAGTAAAGGCAAAGATTTAGCAGATGGAACATACTACTATATAATAAAAGCCACAAACCAACTAAGTGGGTTTGAGAAACAATATCATGGGAGTTTGACGATATTGAGATAAGTCATGATTTAAAGATTAGCCTTTCTTCTTCTCATTTATATTTAAACCTTGTTTTCGGTTATAAATATAAAAATCATCATAAAGAAATATCAATTATTTTTGATCGTTAATTCAATATTAAATTAATGTCCCTGTTATTGATTATTCCACTATAAGCTCATCAATAAATAACCATGCTTTACCACCATTGCCCGGATGATCTTCGGGGCATAAGCCTCTGTTTTTAACAACAAAACGGATAAATCGAGCATTATAAGGATCCAAATTTCGCAAAACCCTTTTAATTCCACCATCTACTTTCCAACTTGTAGTGTCAAACTTTAAATCAACAACTTCATAATACAAATAGCCATCATCAGAGGTCATAATATTAATTTCCAAAGGTTCGAATATCCAAGCTTCGGTATTAACAAGATAATTTAAGCCCAACTTATTAATATTCTTAAGTTCACCAAGATCAATAACTCCTTCGATGTCGGTGCCTTCGAAACCAAGCCAACTGCCATTGCTAAAGTTTATATTCCCTGTGATGCCATCCGTCAGGCTTGATGAACCATTAGCCTTATACTTTACGCTGGGTTCAATTTTCAACTTAACAGGTTTACCAATGGAAAGGCCAAAATCATACGACACCAGATTACTCGAAAGAGTTCCTTTATAAATTAAAATAGCTCTGAATTTAGATGGAATCTTAAGCTTAATACCTCCAGTAAACTTATGTGATTTTGCAGTCGGCATGCTCCCATCCGTAGTGTAATAAACTGCATTATCATCTTCTAATTCAGTTTTTAATAAAATACGGATAGTTTTATCTAATGTGTCAAATCTAATATCAAATTCTGGAGATTCGGCTTTATAAACCAAAGCAGGGCGAAATAAAAGAGTGCCTCTAACAGTATCGTTTGTTTTTAATTTAAACTTAATAACAGATGAACTTTCGATAGTAGTCTGAGCAGTTCTGTTGATACTGATCTGATTATTATTATCGAGCTTAATATAATCATCAAGAGAGCGAACTCCATCAAAATAAACCTCTAAATCTTGAATAGTAAATTTATCTTTTGGATTATCAGCAACAAGCTTAAAATAATATTGGCCGGGTTCATTAATCTTACTGCTAAGATCAATAGAAGCGTCAACAGGTTTTTCGTTGGTAACTCTCCATTGACCAACTATTTCCCATGTGCTAGTAGTGTAACTGCCTTTAAATCCATAAAAACCGCCAACATAATAAGCACTCATCGAACGAAGCAAAGGAGTAGCAGCAGATTTTGTAACTGTAAGGCGAATAGCTGTAACTGTTGTTTCTTTAAAATAATCAATCTTCTTGCGCCCAACAGAAACACCATTAACAAGTTCTTTCCAGTTGCCATCAATTAAACCTTCAATTGAATATTCTCTTATCCTTTCGCCATTCTTAAAGTCCTCCATAGTAACAATATGATTAATAAGAGTTGGCTGATCAAAATTTATAGTATGAACATAACCTTCCTTATTCTTAAGCTCTTTTATAGGCTTATCAAAGCGACGATCAATCTCGTTACCGAATTCTTTATACCTCTCAACATCATCCTGTGGGATTAAACCTGTAGTATCGGGTGTGGAATTAAGCAACATCACCGCACCATAACCAACAGACTTGTAATAACATTCCATCAGTTGAGCAAGCGATTTTCTTTTCTTCATCTTATCAGCACTCCAGAACCAATAGTGATCATATAGAGGAGTATCGGCTTCGAGCGGAGCCCAGGTATCGCCATCAGGATTGCTGTGAGATTGAACCGAAACGCCTGAACGCAGGTCAGTTCCTTTAATACAGTTCCATGCTGGGTATGCTAACATAGCCGACTCGGTACCGGGCCAACGTATCGTAGCTTTAGGTCCTTGAAAGATGACAGCTTCTTTAGCATATTTCTCAAGGATATCATTAACATTAACAACACAACTACCATCAAACCATACTTCTGTAATAGTACCGTATTTTGAAAGAAGTTCAGTAAGCTGCTGACGATATATAGTGTTATAAGTTTCTTGTTTAGATGGATCTTTAGTACGGCCACCAAGTTCAGCACCATTATACAAGTCTTGAGGAGAAAGATATACGCCCAACATCAAACCATATTTCTTACACGATTCAGACAAGTCTTTCATCACATCACCTTTACCGTCTTTGTAAGGAGTATTTCCGACACTATATTTAGTAGTATTGGTTTGCCACCAACAGAAACCTCCGGTATGTTTGGCAACAAAAATAATCTCTTTAGCGCCCCATGCCAAAGCTGTCTGGCACCATTGATCGGTGTTTAACTGTATAGGATTAATTCTTGAAAGAGGCGTAGAGAGATTGTCATATTCAAGACCTTGCCAGGTGGCAGGGCAGAAATGTACAAACATAATTCTTTCCTGTTCCTGCCAAAGGTATTGAGTTATACTTGGCTTTGCTAACTTATTATCCTGAGCTTTTAATGTTAGTACTATTAAAAGACTTATGAAAAATAATACCGTTCTTTTCATTCTTTTTTTATTAATGAATTAACTTGAGAATCTGATAGCTTCAACAGGGCTTAATCTGGAAGCTGAGAATGCCGGTAAGATACCTGCAATTACACCTATTATAAACGAAACTCCTACACCAAGAAAGATGTTGTTTAATGTAAGTGTAAATGTAAAACCTAGTAATAATGTGGCAAGTAAGGTGCCTATAAATACTATTAATAAACCTACAATACCGCCTATGATTGATAGAAATACTGCTTCAAAAAGAAACTGGAACATGATGAAATAGTTCTTAGCTCCTAATGCCTTTTGTATGCCTATGATTGGAGTTCGCTCTTTAACGGAAACAAACATAATATTAGCAATACCAAATCCACCAACTATCAATGAGAACATACCAATTATCCATCCAATAACAGCTATTGTTTTGAAGAAAGATTCAAAGACATTGTTGATAAGACTCATCTCGTTAATAGCAAAACTGTCTTCTTCTCCAGGTCTCACACTTCTTACCGAACGCATTATACCTGTTAACTCATCTTTCAGTTGCTCGTTTGGGACTCCGGGTTTTGCTCTCACAATAATACACGGATCATCTATTTCTGAATGAATATCAACAACTGTTCTAAAGAAATTAATAGGAACCATCACCTGCTGATCAGCATTGTTACCAAAGTTATTGTCTCCTTCTCTTTCAAAGATACCAATTACTTTTAGTTTCCTGCCAAAGATAGTTATATCTTTACCTAAAGGATCCATATTATTGTATAAGCTTGTCGCAATATCTGTTCCAATAATAGCAACAGCATTCCCAGCATTTGATTCGCCTTCGGTAAAGTATCTTCCCTGACCCACTTTAACAGTCATCGTCTTATCATAGTTCTTCGACACACCAAGTATAATAGTATTATTGATATTACTATTGTTATTCTTTACAGTTTTACGCGATTTTGAAAGAAAAGATGAAGCACTAGCCAACTGACTTCTTTTCTCTATTTCGGCTAACTCTTTGTACTTAACAACCGGACGCTTCATATATTTCCACCATGGATAGTCGCTACCGAATTCCCATGGCCACTTCTGAACGAAAAGCACATTATCACCTAATGAAGCTATGCTTGTCTTGATCTGACGCTCTAATGAGTCAAAAACGGTAAACACTGATATAATGGAAAATATACCAATGGTAATTCCAAGCAATGTCAGCAAAGTTCTCAACTTGTTGACAATTATCGCTTGAAAAGCAAATAGATAACTCTCTCTAAAGAGCTTAACGAATAGAAATGTCTTATTCTTCATAATCATAAAATAATCGGTAAAGTTATAAATATTAATTAATATAAGGATAGAAATTGTTTTATTTTCTTTACCTTTGCACTTTCTTTTCAGGATTACAAATGTCAGGTTATCAGTTTAGGAATTAATAAAATTAAGTAATAATATGAATAAAAAAATTAATAGTGCTTTAATATCTGTTTTCTCTAAAGAAGGAATTGAACCTATTATCAGAAAACTTAATGAATTAGATGTAAAGATATATTCAACAGGTGGCACCTATGATTATATTAAGAGCTTAGGTATTGATGCTATTACTGTTGAATCTGTTACTTCGTATCCTTCTATCCTTGGCGGGAGGGTTAAAACATTACATCCAAAAATATTTGGTGGCATCCTTTTCCGTAGAGAACTAGAAAGCGATCAACAGCAGATAAAAGAATTTGAGATACCTGAAATAGATCTTGTAATTGTTGATCTTTATCCTTTTGAACAAACTGTTGCCATGACAACTAATGAAGATGAGATTATTGAAAAAATAGATATTGGAGGCATTTCACTTATTAGAGCTGCTGCTAAGAATTTTAATGATGTTGTTATTGTTCCATCTAAAGATGAGTATGCTGATCTTTTAAATTTACTTATTAATAATAATGGCTGCTCAACATTAGCTGACCGCAAGATGTTTGCTGCTAAAGCTTTTAATGTGTCTTCTCATTATGATTCTTCTATCTTTAATTATTTTAATAGAGATAACGAAATAAAGACTTTCAAGAAAAGTGTTTTAGAGAATAATACACTACGTTATGGAGAAAATCCTCATCAGCAAGGAGTATTTCATGGTAAAATAGAAGATTATTTTGAACAACTTAACGGCAAAGAGATTTCTTACAACAATATGTTGGATATTGATGCTGCTATTAATCTTATCAATGATTTTAAGGAAACAACTTTTGCTATCTTAAAACATAATAATGCTTGTGGTTTAGCAAGTCGTGCAAAACTTATAGATGCATGGAAAGATGCTTTGGCAGGTGATCCTGTTTCGGCTTATGGTGGTGTGTTGATCACTAACAGACCAATTGATGATGAAACCGCCGAAGAGATTAATAAACTCTTCTTTGAAATAATAATTGCTCCTTCTTATGAAAATAATGCACTGAATATTCTTATTTCTAAGAAAAATAGGATAATTTTGCAGCGCAAAGATTTTGTGTTGAATAACAAGCAATTTAAATCAGTATTAAATGGAGTTTTAGAACAGGACAGAGATACTAAAACAGAGTCTGCAGAAGACTTGAAAGTAGTAACTAATCTTGCTCCAACTAATGAAGAAATAAGTGATTTACTTTTTGCAAATATATTAGTTAAACATACTAAATCTAATGCAATAGTTCTTGCTAAAAACAAACAGTTAATTGCTAATGGAGTGGGTCAGACATCTAGAGTGGATGCACTTAAACAAGCGATTACAAAGGCTGAGACTTTTGGTTTTGATCTTAATAATGCTGTGATGGCTTCGGATGCTTTCTTCCCTTTTCCAGACTGTGTGGAGATAGCTCATGATGCAGGTATTACAGCTGTTATTCAACCCGGAGGTTCGGTAAGAGATCAGGATAGTATTAATTATTGTAACGAACATCAGTTAAAAATGGTTGTAACAGGTTACAGGCATTTTAAACATTAATAAATCAAAGTGTAACTTATATTATAATTATACGTAAGCTACACAATTTAAACTTAAAACAAAAAACACAACATACACATGGGACTTTTTTCTTTTTTGACAAAAGAAATTGCGATTGACTTAGGTACAGCAAATACAATCATTATTCATAATGATAAAGTAGTTGTTGACGAACCTTCAATTGTAGCAATAGATAGAGTTACGGGTAAGATTATTGCCGTAGGTAAGAAGGCGATGCTTATGCACGGCAAAACTCACGATAATATTAAGACGATCCGCCCACTGAGAGATGGTGTTATCGCCGATTTTCAGTCAGCTGAATATATGATAAGGGAAATGATTAAGATGATCAGCCCTAAGAAACCTTTGTTCCCACCTGCTTTAAAGATGGTTATCTGTATTCCTTCAGGTATTACCGAAGTTGAAGAAAGAGCCGTTCGCGATTCGGCAGAACAGGCTGGTGCCAAAGAGGTAAAACTTATACACGAACCTATGGCTGCTGCTATCGGTATTGGTATTGATGTATTGGAGCCTACCGGCAATATGGTTATTGATATCGGGGGTGGAACCAGCGAGATTGCTGTAATTGCGCTTGGTGGTATCGTTTGTAACAAATCTATTCGTATTGCGGGTGACGATTTCAACTCGGATATTGAAGAGTATATGCGTAAGCAACACAACATAACTATTGGTGAGCGTACTGCCGAGAGAATTAAAATTGAGGTAGGTGCAGCGCTTCCTGATTTGGATAATCCACCTGAAGACTTTGCCGTACAAGGCCGCGATATGCTTACTGGTACTCCACGTGAGATATATGTAAACTATCAGGAGATAGCTCATTGTTTAGATAAATCTATTTCGAAGATTGAAGCTGCTGTGTTGAATGCTTTGGAGATGACTCCTCCTGAGTTGTGTGCTGATATTTACCGTACTGGTATCTACTTAGCAGGTGGTGGTTCGATGCTTAGAGGTTTGGATAAACGTATCTCACAAAAGACCAAGCTTACCGTGCACGTTGCCGAAGATCCTTTGAGGGCTGTGGCACGTGGTACAGGTATTGCATTAAAGAACTTTGATAAGTTTACTTTCCTTATTAAGTAAACTATAATCTCTAATAAAAAACAAACGCCTCATTAAAATTAGTTTAATGAGGCGTTTTGCTTTAATATTTATATTGATAAAAACTATTATTGAAGTATTTATTATTCACATTTTAATACTACAATTACATCACCTTGTCCTTCTTCTTCTATAATACTATCTAACCATATTAACCGATCTTTTTTATCTTTAATTAAACTTATTGCTACATACATTGGTGTAATTGTTCCTCCACCAATCTCCCAGAATGAAGCATTTTCTTCTGCTAACTTTTCCCAAGCTAACTGAGATGAAGTTAGGAATTGTTTTTCTTTAATATAATCAGCTACTAATGAAGTGTCTTTTGAAAATGAATATTCATTTATTTTTAAATCAAAATAAGAAACTAAGCATTCGAATTTTTTTTGTACAATTTCAGATAGTTTTTTTGAAACATTACTCAAACAATAATTTATTTCTTGTTGAGCACCATCATAACAGTCTTTATCAAAATTATATTTATCTATAGTTATAGAATCTTGTGATATTAATATGATGCTTTGTAATAATAATGAAATTATTAAAAGTAGCTTTTTCATATTGTTTAAATTTTTAATTAAATAGCAAAGATATACAATAAGACACAATAAAAACAAATACGTTTCAATAAATTAAAATAAAAAATATGATTATTTTATTATTGAATGATATATGTATTATATAACAGCTATTTACAAATACATATAAAGGCTAAAATTAATTGAGGTATATTTTTTTTATAGAATAATCGACTAAGTAATATTCGGAATGCCATTGTGTTTGTTTGTGAAGGGCAAACCAATATTCGGATGCTCATTATTTTAAAAATAATGGACTAACCAATATTCCGAATGCCACTGTGTTTGTTTGTGAAGGGCAAACCAATATTCGGATGCCCTCCATTTTAAAAATAATTGATAAAGTAATGTTCGGATGCCCTTCATTTTTCAACACAATGGCAAAATCAATATTCGGATGCCCTCCATTTTAAAAATAATGGGCAAAGTAATATTCGGATGCCCTTCATTTTAAAAATAATGGGCATCCGAGTTTCTGATAAGAGCTATTGTTTAGCTGTTTAACTTTTTTGATGATAATTTAGTTGCTTTATGGATAAAATATGAATTCTCAAATCTGATTTTCATAAATGTTAGTAAAATGAATTGTTTTTAAATTATAAGTTCTAAGCCGGAAATCGGCTAAGTGTTAAGCTTTAAACTTAAATCACTAAATCTCCATATCATATATCACCAAATGTCTTTTAGATTGCTTCGTCGTTCCTCCTCGCAATGACGCCATTCTTATTCTTAACTATTGCCTATTGCCTGTTGCCTTTATTCTTAACTCTTAGTCAACACAAGTGTTTTCTTATTAAAATCAGCAGCAGCATTTATAACCTTTCTGAATTCTTCATATCTTTCTTTAGGATAATAAATGTTTTTATAAAACTCATTATTTGTGATGATAAGTTTGTTGCCTTTAATTTCGTAAGTAGTAATAAAGCCTGCGGTTTCTACTCCATCTTCAACCAAAACAACACGCATATTTAAATCCTCAGCATTGGTAATCTTATAACCATCAGGTATTGTAACCTCAATACGACGAACATATAACTTTGTATTCTGGTTTTCGATCTGCCATTTGCGTTCCTTATCACGATACATCTCCTCCTGTCGCCCAATTGATTCTCCTATCTTTAAAAGAATGGTATTTCCTGCAGTTTCAACCAGCAATGGAGCAGTTATCTTAGCATCAATAATAAAAGGTTTAATAAACATATCTTCTTCTTCAATATTTTTAAACTCATAAGAATCAAGTTTATTATTTGTCTCGGTTTCGAAGATAGCATCCAATAACTTCTTCTTGTTTTTATCGTCCATACGTTTAATAAAAGGCTGATAATTGGAAGCATCCAAACCTGTCATAGCACGATGAATATTATATTTAAAAGCAGTAAAGTCATCGTTCAACGATCCTTTTATAACCATAGTATCAATATTTTCAAGATAAGTTGTGAAAGGAATCTTTTTAACTGAAGGAACAAAAGATTCAAGATCGCCAACCTTCATCAACTTCAGGAACAAACCACTATTGGTTTCGTATTCATTAGGAATAAAACCAACCCTGGATTCCATTGCAAAAGGAGACATATATTTATTGATGTTGGGGAAATATATGAGATAATCAACCAGAAAGTTCCAGGAATCAAAGCTTGGATCAAACTTCTTTTTGAAACGATCGCAAGTAAGAACCACCTCAAACTTAATATCCATCTCTCTGAACAAGGCAGTAAAAAGATTTACAAAACCCGATTCGTTTGCATATTTATTTTGTATAATATCTGTAAGTTTACCTGGCCCATTTGATTCTAATACATTAAAATTAGATTTCACATAACCTTCAACTTTACGAATCATCTCAAGTTCTGAACCCTTACCAGTTTTAATTTCTTTTAATAATTTCTTAACAGCCTTTTGCTCGTCTTTATCATTAACCATAATGTTATTGTAAATCCTCTTACTTATTTCATTAAAAGAATAAATACGGTTACGACTGTTATTATAATTATATGCCACAGTATATTCAACCCTCATCTGATTAGCTCTGCCTCCTGATTTCTTTTCATCAGGCAAGCCGGGAACATTTTCCATAGTAGCTTCATAAATGCGTATGTTTTCATCTTCAGGTTTAGTTTCTTTAATATCTTTAAACCCATTATACGACTTCACAAGAAAGCCTAAAACATCGGGACAAACAAGTTTAAACTGAGCCTTCTTGATAGGCATACTTCTTTGCATAACTTCATAACTATATGCACTAACTTCTCGTTTCAAAACATAAAAGTACTCTACCAATCCACCTTTTTCTCCACCTTCAATAGCAAAGATCTTAAAGTTACCTTTGTCTTCAAGATTCTCAACAGACTTCATCTGTGATCTTTCAACTTCAGTAATCTTCATATCAGTGCCAATAAAGCGCGCTTTAATTGCAATAAGATCTTTAACATCACCCATAGGTACATAAATCTTATTTAATTCTTCTAAAGCTTTATCTTCAGTAATCTTTATTCTTTGATGAAAGGTTTCGTAAGTGTACAAATTGCCTTTTTCATCATAATTATACTCAAGAATAACCTTCTTACTTAAGATAATTGCACCAGTCTCATTGGTATTAGTATCAGGATCAATAAATGCAGGAATAGTATCCCACGTATAGCTATAACATACCGGAGGAATGTACTCTGATTTAGTTTTCTTTTGTGCAAACAATGCCAAAGGCATTATTAAAGCAATTACTAAAATGCTTTTAAATTGTGTAAATTTCATGGTATTATTTTTTTGGTTTGAAACAAATGGATTGTCTGTAAAAAAGGTTAATCTTCTTTATCATCTCATTATACTTTTCTATTTCGGGTAATGATAAATATATAAAGTCGTTAACAAATGTTTTTTCAAGTATAACCTTATTCCCTTGGCGGGAATAATTAAAAGAATAACTATATTTATCACCCTGATAAGAGGAGGACTCAGGTATAGATTCAGGTTCGTAACCTTCGGGTATTTCCAAATAATAAATATAATGTTCGGTCCAGCAATAAGATTTCTGGATACCAACTATTCTATCTTTAAGTTCAACATGTGCATCTTTAAAACTCCTGTCGTAATTAAGATTAAAAAATAACTGATTGTTATAACTAATAGCATAGTCAGGATTATTAAACCAATATTCAAGAGAAAGTTGATCACCCAAAACATCGCACCCAACAAAGTTGAGGGAATCAAAGAGAAACTTATTATTCCCTAAACCTAAACCAACTGTAGTCTTCAACTTATCTTTAGTAAGTCCAGTATATCTTCGTGTCTGAGAAAAGGAAGGATAACCAATAAATCTGAAAATACCTTTACCAGTAACTATATTCTTATCGATCTTTAGATATACAGTATCACTGAATATGTTTCGGGAAGCAGGCGTAACAGGAACTTCAAGTATTTTGTAAGTGCTATCATTTATATATGCAAAGCCTTCCTTCCCCTGAATATGATCAGCATTATAAAAGATAGAGAAGTTCTCGGTAGTAGCATCAAGGAAATAATATTTGCTACTATCTGCATTATAATAAGAAACTATTACATGATTATCGGCCATATGTGTCGGGAATTCGGAATGCTTATAAGGTAAATGTCTGGAGCCAATCCAGGTAATATAAGATTTAACTCCGACATGAGTAAGCATCTGGTGAAGGATATTTGCCATATCTTTACAATCACCATACCTTTTCTTAAAAACTAAAGCAGCATCACGTGGAACAAAACCATTATAACCATCCTCAAAAGCAATATATTTTATAGAGTGTTGTACCCAGGAATAAACCTTCTTTACTTTTTCAAATTCTGTTTTCTCATTTCTAACTAATGAATCAGCAAAAGCTTTTAAACTACTTTCGTCAGTTTTATTAGCCTTCTTAAACATACTTTGATACCATTTAAATAAGGTTTCTTGGCTATCGCCTATCTTAATAGTTTTACCATCCGAAACATAACTATCTACATTAATTAGTATATGAGGCACAAAGTAAGGAGCCGAAGGACTTTCTTCTTCCATGCTATATTTCTTGCTATTAGTTACTTTCCAGGTTAAAATAGTTTTCTTTCCTTTTTTTACTTCCGTGAATTGTATCTTATTATCAGGATCATTAAGTACTTTGTATTTAAGTTTTACGTAATCAGGGACAGTAATCACAAGCTCAGTATTTAGAATAGGAATGTATGAACCAAAATAAAAAACTCCCCACATATGAGGATCTTTTAAGGTTTTAATAGTATGAAGAAAAGTATGACAGCCTTCGCTTAAAGCAGGATAAACAAATTCTTTTTCTCTTGAGTTATCAAAGAAAATACCATCATCCATATTCAACTTCTCTGTAAATTGAGTTACCGGTACTTT
The DNA here is from genome assembly GCA_903911455.1 of uncultured bacterium. Classification (GTDB taxonomy): domain Bacteria; phylum Bacteroidota; class Bacteroidia; order Bacteroidales; family JACABE01; genus JBAXLO01. Next base: position 6,885 of record CAIWDQ010000474.1, on the reverse strand, counting down.
GTTAAATGATTTCCCATCAGGAACCATTGTATAAGCTTCAAAAAGATTAAACTGGGAGAACTCTGAATATACAACCATATCATTTGAATAAGGTTGGGTATATTTTGTGAGTAATAAATGATCTTCTGTAGTTTCTGTAATGATTTCTAAATTTCCTTTTACAAGTTCAAAACGTACTTCGTTTCTATGATTTATAGTTACTGCTTTTTCTTCGGGAAATAATTTCTTTATCTCTTCATTACTTTGAGCATTTATATTTGTTATGAAGCCGGAATAGAGTATTCCGGCTATCATTAAAGTTTTAAAAATAGTTTTTTTCATAAATAATGCATTAATGCGCACTAGTTTCTTCAATTAACGAATCATAATAATACCTTCTTGTTTTAAGAAGTTTTCCACTTTGATTATAGAGTTTAACTAAACCATTGTATTCTCCATTTTCGTAATTACATTCTTTTTTGATAGTGCCGTTTGAATTGTAAAACTTTGCAACCCCTACATGAAGATCATAACTATAATCAGATTCACTTCTTAGTTTTCCAGAAGGGAAATATTCTTTATATTTTCCATGTAACAATCCAAAAAGCAAGTTAGATTCTTCTCTAACTTTTCCATCAGGATAGTATTCAGTTTTTAATCCGTTACGTTCACCATTTAATATCTCAAAATCTACAGATTTCTTACCATTTTGATAATAGCAAACTATTTTTGCTTTGCCATCTTTAACAGGAATATCTGCAACATATTTACCAGATTTATCAAGATATGAATATGCTGATATACTTTCTCTAACAAAAAGTAAACGATAAGCTACTTGTCCATCAGGTGCATAATAGATAGAATAACCTTCTTTATCACCGCGAACATAAGGAATTTCAACTTTAAGTTTTCCATCTTTATAGATCTTAGCAGTATACTCTAAATCCCCATCAACATATTGGTATGTAGAACTAATCTGATCATCTTCGTAATTTGTTTCTTTTCCTTCTTTTGAACCAAACACATAATTGATCTCTGACATAATTTGCCCGTTATCATTAAATGTTTTTTTCAATCCATGATAGTTTCCTTCAATAGCATAACCATAAGTAGTAAGTATTCCCATAGCATTAAATTGCTTTATAGTATCGTATTTACTTCCCATTATCATGGTGGAACTTTCTAATAAAGTACCATTATAATTAAGTTTCTTTAGCTTACCTTTCCCTGCTTTTAGTTCACAATCATTATAAATATTACCTAAAGAATCAAACTGTGTATATCTTAAGAATAAACCTTCGTTATAGAATTGTTCAAGATATTTTCTACCATCCTGATTATAGTATTCAATAAAGCCATGGTTTTCTCCATTAACGTAAAAAGAATGGCCTGCAATTGTTCCGTTCATATGATAATTATACCAGTCTCCTTCTAATTTACCATCTTTATACCAACCCTCTTCACTTATGATCCCATTTGAATGATAAAATGTAACATAACCATCTAACATACCGTCAACATAAGCTCCAACTTCTTTAGGTTTTCCATTAGGAAAGTATGCAGTAAATTTGCCGTTTTTCTTTCCTTTTTTATAATTCTGTTCGCTAGTTAAAGTCCCTGAAGCATTATAATATTTAAACAAACCATCTTCATCACCATCTTTAAAAGTTCCAGAATATCTAATATTCCCATTTGGATATAAAAATTCAAGTGTAATAGAATTTTTCTTTGCTTCAAAATGCTTTATTTGTTTTCCTGCTTTATCATAGAAAAACACCTCATCTATTTTGTCATTTTTATACACAAATTCGTTGTAAAGCTTACCATCATAATCATAATAAGTGGATTTGCCATCCATCTTTCCATTCGAACCATAATTTTCAACACTATGAACTGTCCCGCTAAGGTAATAATTTTTAACTGTTCCAATTATCTTTCCTTTATCATTGTATGTGGTTTCGGATTTGACTTTCCCATTGTTAAAATAATCAAGCCACTTGCCTGTTCTATCTCCATTTAAAAATTTGCCTTCTGATTTCTTATTCCCATTAGAAAAATAGTTAACATAATCCCCATTTATTTTGCCATCTTTTAAAGTAGAAACCATGTCGGGAGATCCATCAGGATGGTATGTTTTAGCAGGTCCCTGAAACTTATCTTCAACTTTAGTGAATTCTTGTTTAAGTTGTCCGTTATAGTAAAATATTTTGCCTGGTCCTTTCACTTTTCCATCAACAAAAGTATACGTTTGATCTAAAGTACCTGATGAATTATAATAGTTAGCAGTTCCAACTATTTTACTTTTCTTTGTAGTAAATTCACTTTGTTTTTCACTATATGCATTATAAAAAATGGCAGGCCCTTCAATTTCATCATTTACATAATTTAAAGTCTTTTCGATTGAACGGTCTCTATTATAATAAGTACTACTTCCATTTAACTTTCCTTTTTCATAAGTTGCGGTAGTTTCGAGTGTACCATTAGTATAATAGAAATGCCATAAACCTTCGCGTACTTTTTCTTTTTTATCAGAATAACTTCCATAAGATTTTAAAGAATGTTTTTCAGAAAAGTAATAATATACCTTTTTGTCCTTTTCATTTTCAGGGTCAAAGCCAAATTGTCTTTTATTAATTATAAATTCACCACAGTTAGCAGCAAATTTCTTTGCTTTTCCTGCTTTGCTTTCCAGCCAACTTTGTACATCTTTATCTTCAGTCGACTGTAATATATAATAACTAAATTCTTCAACATAACCTTCATCGGCTATATTGCGAAACAATGGTATATAAAATCTGCTATAAAAATCTTTTTGTTCTTTGTCAGGTTTCAATTGATCAAAAATTAATTGATCTTGTTTAGTAACTATATAACTAAGCTTTGCTTTAGTTTTAAACTTTTTATTAAGCGCAAATTCACTCTTAATTAAAGCTTCTATATCCTGAAAGTTACTACTCACTTCACCATCGCTTGGTACGTCAGGATTATTTTTTCTTAATTCTTTCTCAAGTGAACCATTAAATGCATTCTCTAAAATAGTTAAATAATGATTGCCTAATTCGCCACCCGGACGCATCAAAAGAACAGTATTTAAACACAAAACACCTTGCAAGAACTTTCCTTTTAATATATTTATGTATCCTAAATGAAGATGGCTATTTGCATGAAATGGATTTATCGTTAAAGATTTGATTAAAACTTTTTCAGCTTCATTATAAAATTTATTTTTATATAAAGCTGCTCCATAATTATAAATCAATGATTGATTGTATGGATAAAGTTCAAGTGCTTCTTTATAAATCTTTAGAGCAGTAGCTCCACTATCTATATCATCGTAGTTATTGGCCATCCCAATATAAAAGTTAACTTCATGAGACTTGTCAAACAACTTTAATCCTTGTTTACAACATTCAATAGCCTCATCATATTTTTTCATATCAGTATAGGTTGCACACATTTCTAATAATGCCCAGCTATAATTGGTGTCGTTTCTTGAAACTTTTTTATAAGTATCTATTGCTTTTTGGTATTCCTCAGCTTCAACGTATTTGAGACCTTTCGAGATAAGTTCTCCCGAACTTATTAGTTGCACCTTTGGTTTTTCCTGAGCTTTGGTATAGAAACTGATAAATAACAATAGCACTAATACTGTTAAGCTTTTAAGTGCGAAGTTTCTTGTCTTCATTGGCGATTTGTTTTAGTGTTAATTATAAATTATTTGTTTGTATTTCTTCACTTTAGTTATACTTGCTTAGTCATTTGTATAGTGTTAGAAATAGTTTCCAAACTTATGAAATAAATCAATAGGTACAACCAAAATTGTTAAAAAAAATTAATTAAAATAACGAATGATTCATTTCTATATTGTTATGGTAAGAACAACAGGAATAAAAAACTACATTTTAGCTAAAATGGTACTTTTCCAAGAAGCTTTTAAGCCAAAAACTTTACTTTATGCTCTCTTAAGGGAATAGTTGTACTATAAAGTTGACTTTATGCTAAACCAAGGGAATATTTGTACCATAATATGGAGATTATGCCATCTTCTAAAAAAAATTAACTTATAGAGAATAGAGATTACTCTTGAGATGTTGTTTCTTCTGGTTCTATTTCTTCAATTCCCTTTTCTGTAAAAGTTCTTGAAGAATGATAAGGTTTTATCTTTCTGCGACTTTTATACAATGCAAACATCAGTAAACAAACAAAAACAATACTACCTATTATAGCCACTACATCATTATTGGTATTGCCAAGGTTATCAGGATCAATATTAATAATTTTTTTAGTGTTTAGAAAAATAAGTATCACTGCAAAAGCATTATTAATAAAATGAGCAACTATCGGAACCCATAAGTTTCTTGAATAAACAAAAAGATACCCAAGAATAACTCCTAAAACCAAACGAGGAAAGAATCCGAAGAATTGAAAATGAAAAGCACTGAACAATATTGAAGAGACTACAACTGCGACATGTACATTATTAAACCAGTGTTTAAAAATCTTTATCAATGCACCACGAAACAATAGTTCTTCGCCAATGGCTGGCAAAATTGCTATCATTATCATATTAATAAGTAAACCTTTTTTGGTGCCGTCTTTAAGGAAAGTATCTGATAAAGTATCGTTAGCTGTCTGCAAATCGCGCATCCATTTCTCAACTCCTGCCATCCAGGTAGGAAGATGCATAGCTTGATTGATAGTGCTTAACCATCCGATTAAAGGTATTGATACAAACATTAATAAAACAGCTGTAAACAAAGAGAACATTCTTGGTTTGTGCCCTAATTTCAGATATCTTTTTATATCATGATTTACAAAATAAGAAAAAATCAAAACCGGCACTATAAACATGCCAATTTCATTAATTATCTGAAGATATTTCTGGAAATTAAGCGGAAGTTCCGTCATTACATTACTTCCCCAGATAGGGAAAGCTATTGCGATTCCAATTACATTAAATAAGAAAAGACATATAATTATAATGACTATCAAACTCATTAGCTTGAGAGAAGATGAAAATTTATATAAGAATGGTTCGCTTTTTAACATCATTATTAATTATGCTACAAAAGTATGAAATTCATTTAGTATTTATCATTTATTTTCAAATTTTTTACTAACAATTAACCATATTAAAATAAAACCTGCTATTAATTGCAACTAAATACTTACTTTTGCTTTTTAATTAATTCCTACTTTTTATGAAAAGTATTAAATATATCATCATCCTTTTTATAGTTTTTATAAGTAATAATTTCAACTGTTTTTCACAAAATAAGTCTAAAATTATGACAAATATTACTTCAGAATTTATTTTTGATACTGCTTCTTTTAAACAATGTCATGCTTCTACACTAGTTGAATTAAAAGATGGAAGATTACTTGCAGCTTGGTTTGGAGGCTCGTACGAAGGTGCTACTGATGTTAACATTTGGATTTCTTTTTAAGATAAAGGCAAATGGAGTATTCCTAAGATAGCAGCACAAGGAATCGAAAATAATGTTACAAAAGATGCTTGCTGGAATCCGGTTTTGTTTCGTACTAATAATAGTAAACTGTTTTTATTTTATAAAGTAGGAAAGAATCCAAGAGAATGGTGGGGTATGATGAAGACTTCGACTGATGAAGGTAAAACATGGTCGGAAGCTAAAGAATTACCTGATGGAATTTTAGGGCCTATCAAAAACAAGCCTATAGAATTAAAAGATGGAACTATTTTATGTCCATCGAGTGTTGAGAGTCCTGAAAGATGGACTGTACATATTGAAAGTACTACGGATGAAGGCAAAACATGGGAAAAAGTTCTGGTTGACGAAACGAATCCTATTAAAGTAATTCAACCCTGTATCTTAAAACATACTTCTAAAAAGTTACAGATGTTATGTCGTAGTACTCAGAATCGTATTATACAATCATGGTCGTTTGATGCCGGTATATCCTGGAGTAAATTTATGTGGACTAATATACCCAATCCAAATTCTGGAATAGATGCTGTTACTTTAAGTGATGGAAGGTTTCTGTTGGTTTATAATCCTATGGAAGCTGGTGAAGAGTGGGTTAATGGCAGAAATAAGTTAAATGTTGCTATTTCAAAAGATGGTATAAGCTGGGATGATATTGCAATACTTGAAGACGAAAAAGAAGGTGAGTTTTCGTATCCTGCAATTATCGAAACTAAAGACAATAAAGTTCATATTACCTATACTTACAATAGGTTAAAGATAAAACATGTGGTGATTGAGATTCTTTAAATGGATTGTAAAACATCATACAGCCAAGTTTTAATTTCGTTATCCATAAATAATTTTTTTTGTAGAATCAATTGATTGTCGTAGATAAGGGTTTTTTATTGCTTTTTCTTCAAGTAAATCAACTTTTCTTTCAAAAAGAATTTCCAACGAAAATTTTAAATCAAAATAATTATCTGCATAATTATATAAATCTAAATTTTGAAAGTCTACAATAAAGTCAATATCACTGTCATTTTGAAATTTATTTGTAAGAACCGAACCAAACACAAACAACTTCGCAACTTTATATTTTTGACATAAAGCATTAATTGTATCAATATTTTTTTCAACCAAATTCATATTGCAAATATACGGATATTTATTGAATTGTAATATGTTTTATTTTATTTTATATAATAACTTTTTTTTGGGGATGCAGACATCTATTTTGGGCAAGTTAAGATATTTTGCTTTCTTAAAGACTTTTCATTAACAAGCTTTTAAATATCCTTTAATAAGCTAATTATAATTTAAGACGGACATAAAACTTTATGAACACACAACTTTTTCCTCCAGACGTGCATAAAATTTTATGAATGGCGTTCTTTTTCCTCCAGACGAACATTAAACTTTATGAATGCCCAACATTTTCCTTCGGAGGGGCATTTAGGTTTTT
>CAIWDQ010000473.1 GCA_903911455.1 uncultured bacterium | reverse complement strand
TTAACCTAATTAGGAAGACAAATTATATCTATGTTTATGCGCCCCTTTTTTACACCTGATTTGCCCCTTGTTTGTCAGTTTTCCTCACATAATGACACTTTCGCCCCAAAATACGCCTTTTGCCCCAAAATTTGTCGGGGCGAGCAGTGAATTAAAGACCTCCCGGAGTATATTAATGACCTCTGACTGTAAATTAACCTCCTCCTAAAGTAAATTAATGCCCATTTGGAGTAAAATAATGGCATGTTCCCATAAATTAATGACCTCTGCCCTTTGATACAAGACAACCCGCCCTTATTTGGAGACCAATTATTATAAATTAACAACAGCTCGCCCCAAAAAACATTGCACTCCTGTTAGATTAGAGACCTCACCTGTACAAAAAGAAACCTCCCTTTTTTATTTACATACCTTCGCCCCACAATTACACACCTAAAATTGTTGTTTTGAAGCCTAAATTTTTAATCCCGACATCAGACTTGTTAGTTCCAAAGCCTGACTTTTCAAAAATAAGACCTGCCACTTTCGTCACGAAGCCTAAAATTTTAAAAACAGAAGCAATCTTTTGTATTTCGAAGCCATTATTTTTATATTCTACTTCATTATTTAAAATAAATTCTTTTTTTTTATAAATTTTCGAGAGATAAATGAGAAGATTATTGGTTAAAAAATCAAATATGTTACTATTATTTTTGTAATTAATTGAACATTTCATCTTATTTAGTCAATATTATAACGATTTAATATTCTGAATACTATTTTAGTTAACCTATTATGAGACCTTTCTGAATATTTGAAAAATATAAATCAGACATGAAACATTTAATTAAATAAAAGATCAATTAATCCGATTATAAAAGATACCTTTGTATCGGAATAATTTCAAAAATAAAAACAATTATAAAATGGATAAAGATCAAATTTCAAAACAAGAATCATTAGACAAAATAGAAGATTGCAGAAACGAAAACTTAGTTGAGCTTACGCATTATCCTGGTATTATTAGGGCTTGTGATATTCTAAAAGCTTCAAATGACAAAATTAAGAGCCTCACACCAGTACAGGCAGAAGACGAAACAGGCGTTGCTATTGATAAATCAGCGTTAAAAGTGGTTTATGTAGATAAAATCCTTATAAACTCTCGCCCAATTTGCGCATATCTTTACGATAATGAAGATATGACCAATTTTAAAAAATTCAATTATTCAGAATCAGAATTATTGACTGCAAGAAACCCAAAATTGTTGATTGCAGGTAATGCAGTATTTAAATTTGGAACTGATAACCTTATAGATTTAACTGGACATGTAACTGTACTTTCTTTGGCAGCAATCAATGCAGCCAGAGATGCTTTTTTACCAAAATCAAATTTACCTGCCGAAATTAAAACCGAAGGTGGATTGAATACAGTTGAAATTAATGCAACGTTTGCGAAAGTTTCAAAGCAAGTTAGATACATATATTGCAATGCGTTAGGAGCTATAAAAGAAAGCTCGCCTACACTATATAATAAGATGATGGCTTTGGCTCATGATATTAAAGTTGGGGTTCGTTCGCATCATGCAGCTTCAGTTGTTACGGGTATTGTTGATTTTAAATTTTATTATAAAGGTACTAATGAACCTGCTGTTGGGATAATTGTAAAAGCAGTTGGAATTGATAAAATGTTTTCGAGTGACGAAAATGGTATGCTTGAAATTGAGATGCCTATAGGTGATCATGAAATTAAAATAATTGGCTTTGATATTGAAGCTATGGTATTTCCAATAACTGTTGTGGCTGGCGAACAGTTGATTGAAAAAGAAATAACACCCATTATAGTAGTCTAAGGGCTCTATTCTTAATTCGTAATTCCAAAGAGCCTTCATCATTAGTTTGGTGGAGGTTTTTTTTTATTTACCCCACCTAACCTCCCCTAAGAGGGGAGGAATTTGATTTGAATGATGAAAGTTTTTTGATCTTATAAATAAACTAGACTTCTTTTATTCTTTATTTACTTTTGCTTGAACAAAAGTAACAACCTGCCTGCCGGCAGGCAGGAATTCAAGACTGCACCTCATTTACTTCAAAACTACAATTAAAAAAACAAACGCAACCCAAGCTGTCCCGAAATGGCCTTTTATACATTTATTTAAGCTTACATCGTCGGGACTCGCGGATTGCTCACTTAAAAAGGAATTTAATTATTGTTAGAATATTTTTTAAATCTTGTTTTGTTGCATAAATGAGCTGATGTCTGTCATAAGACAAAAAAACAATAATATTCTTTTTCTTTTTTGTGTGTTGTAATTTATATTATTATCTTTGTGGGGGTGAAAATATTAACAATATACATCTTAAGAATGTATTAAAGCACTATATACGGCAGCAAGCAAATAACATTATAAGTAATTTTTGATGAAAAACTTTATTATAATATTTTTTATTTTACTTATTGGTTATAAAAAGCCAAATTCTAAAGTAATAATAACAACAACTCAAACTTATGGATTATATGGGAAAGTTGAACTTGTATCTGAAAAAACTATAAACGCAAATTTTAATGAGAACTGGAATATCACTGTAGATACAATTAATCCTTATTGCTTTATTGAAAATAGATTTTTTGATAAGAAAGGTGTTATTACTTTTATCGATTATTATAGCAAGGATAGCTTATTCATAACAAAATCAATTTACGATTCAAGTAATAAAAATGAAAGTCAAATATCAAGCCAAACAGATAAGTTTGGCAAAATTATAGAATACACTAAATTTATATCAATAAATGATAGCTTAGTTCATTCAGAGACTTTTGATTCCTACACTAATGATACTATTTCTAAAACAAGTACAAAGATTGTAAATGGTAAAATTATTTGGTCTAAAACTGAAAATATTAAAGGTGGTAAGAGCTCCGAATGGTATTATAAAAGAGATACTAATGGCTTGGAAATTGAAATGAAAACAATATTTAGTTATGATAAGGATAAATATTATCAAAAAATAAAAATTAAGTATATTGAATTTGATAAGAAAGGTAATTGGACTAAAAGAATTCAATATAATGAAAAAGAAAAATATTGTACTTTGCAAACTAGACTGTTTAAATATTATGATTAAAAATACTTATAACATCAACTTACTCTATACAAGATTTTAAATCAATCAAATAATAAATAACAATAAATTTAACTACCAGGAGGGAAGCATTTCTACAAACTATCCTGAATCACTAAATCACTATATCACCAAATCACAAAATATCTTACCTAAAAGTCTAAAAAGCTAAACAGCTAATAGTCTAATTAATCAAACCTAATATCTTTAACATTTAATTGAAGGCTAACTTTACCGTTCCATTCGTTTTCTTCGATATGATAACAGACTGAGAAAGGCATGCCACGTTGTATAAGCGGATAGTATTCGCCTTGCTGGAAAGCAATACCATTGTATGGCAAACTAGAAATATGTTGATGAAACATTGAAAGCTTTAAATGATTGGCTCCTACTATGCGCGAATAACCTGAATCTCTAACATCGGCTGTGTAAAAAACGGGAGACAGATTACCTGGTCCGAAAGGTGCAAACTGTTTTAAGACATTAAAAAACTTAGGTGTAATGTCAGTCAATACCAATGAATCATCAATCTCAATTTCGGGAACAAGCATCTTATCTTTAATAGTAGCACTTACTACTTCTTCAAAACGATCGCGGAAACTATTGAGGTTCTCAGGTTTTAAAGAAAGTCCTGCGGCATATTTGTGACCACCGAAATGTTCTAAAAGATCGCTGCATGCTTCAACTGCATCATAAATATCAAAATCTTTAACAGAACGGGCTGAACCTGTAATAAAGCCATTTGACTGTGTGAGAACTATAGTTGGACGGTAATAAACTTCAGTCAAACGTGAAGCTACGATACCAATAACACCTTTGTGCCATTCGGGATTGAAAACAACAGTACTCTTACTATTAAAAAGAAACTTATCGTTGGCAATATATTCAAGAGCCTGCTGAGTAGCAAAACTGTCAAGGCTCTTACGCTCTATATTATTATTATTAACAAGAGCTCCGATTTCTAAAGCTGATTCTATGCTCTTACTAATAAGTAGTTCCACTGATTTCTTCCCAGACTCAATACGACCTGCAGCATTAATCCTTGGACCCACCAAAAACACAAGATCATTGATAGTTAGTTCGCGGTTGAAGAAGAAACCATTGTTGGCATGAAGCCCGTTTTCTTTGCAAACATTACTGTAACGTAATATAGCTTCAATGCCGGGACGAGGTTTGCTATTGATAATCTTTAAACCATAAAAAGCAAGAATCCTGTTCTCGCCAGTGATTGGGACAATATCCGAAGCAATACTAACCGCAACCATATCAAGATAGGCTTCAAGATTTTCAAAAGGAATATTTTTGTGTTGATAATAGGCTTGAATTAATTTAAAACCAATGCCACAACCAGAAAGTTCATCGTAAGGATAAGTGCAATCATCTCTTTTAGGATCAAGAATTGCATAAGCATTGGGTAATACATCTCCCGGACGATGATGGTCGCCAATAATGAAATCAATTCCTTTTTCGTTAGCATAAGCTACCTGATCATACGCTTTAATTCCACAATCAAGAGCAATGATCAGACTTATATTATTTTCGGAAGCAAAATCAATACTCTTCATTGATATTCCATAACCTTCCTTTTCTCTATCCGGAATATAGAAATCAAGATTATCGTAAAATTCTTTTAAATTGGAATAAACTAAAGCAACCGCGCTGGTCCCATCTACATCATAATCACCATAAATTAATATCCTTTCGTTGTTATCTATAGCCTGATCAATACGGTAAATTGCTTTATCCATATCTTTCATAAGGAAAGGATCGTGGAGATCGGCAAGCTGAGGACGGAAGAAGGATTTAGCTTCATCATAAGTAGTAATCCCACGTTGGGCTAGTAAATTGGCAATATGAAAATCAACACCGAGATCGTTTTGCAATCTCTTAATTGATTCCTTATCACCTTGTTTTTTAAACACCCAACTTTTTTCCATTCCTATTATTTTAATCGGTAAAGATACTAATAATACCTTTAGCTTATAATTAGTTTTACATAAAAATTATTAATATCAATACTTCCCCTATGTAAGTCAGTGTTTTTAAAGCAAATCATTAGCCAGATTAGCCAGCTCCGAACGTTCACCTTTCTCAAGCCTGATATGGGCATAAATAGGATGATGCTTTATTTTATCAATTAAATAAGACAAACCATTACTCTGCGAATCAAGGTAAGGAGTATCTATTTGGTAAATATCTCCCGTAAGGATAATTTTTGTATTCTCTCCGGCACGCGAAATGATAGTCTTTACTTCATGAGGAGTTAGATTCTGTGCTTCATCAACAATAAAACAAATATCAGATAAACTTCTACCTCTAATATATGCCAATGGCTGAATTACGAGCTTTTCCTTTTCCAGATCTTCAGTGATAGTCTTGTATTCTTTGTCCTTTTCGCTAAATTGATTCTTAATATACTTAAGATTATCAAACAATGGCTCCATATATGGATTCAATTTTGATTTGATATCTCCCGGAAGAAAACCAATATCTTTATTACCTAAAGGAACTATAGGACGTGCAAGATAAACCTGCTTAAACTGGCGCTTTTGTTCAAGAGCTCCTGCCAAAGCTAATAATGTTTTACCGGTACCTGCCACACCCTGCATAGTAACAAGCTTCACATCAGGATTCATTATGGCATGCAAAGCAAAAACCTGCTCAGCATTGCGAGGGACTATACGATAAGCCGAACGCTTTTCAAGTCTTTCAATCTTTTTGGTAATAGGATTATAAAAAGACAGCACCGAGTTCTTTGTATTCTTTAAAATGTAATAATGATTGGGAATAGGTTTATAGATTTCAACATCCTTTGGGTCGCATTCACCCTTTTCATACATATAATCTATCTGCTCTTTGGAAAGGCCTTCAACAAGAGTTTTGCCGGTATATATATTTTCAACATCCTTAATCTTCCCTGTCTGGAAATCTTCGGCATGCATGTTCAAAGCTTTTGCCTTAAGGCGAAGATTAATATCTTTGGAAACAAGTATGACTTTAGATTTAGGATATGTTTCGGTAATATATAAAGCAGTATTCAGAATATGATGGTCGGGTTTGTTCTCTCCAAATATCTTTGAAGCATCAATATCACTATGTTCTTCCATCACCACTTTGAACATACCACCATCAGGATGATCAAGTTCAATCCAGTCCTGTAAAGTATGTGTTTCCGAAAGTTTATCCATTATCCTAATAAACTCTCTTGCTTCAAAATTTAAAGTATCATTCCCTTTTTTAAAGTTATCCAGTTCTTCAAGAACAGTGATTGGAATACAAACATCATTATCTTCAAAACTATGAATAGCATTATGATTATACAAGATAACTGAAGTATCAAGTACAAATATTTTATGTAGTTTAGATTTCTTAGCCATATCTTTTTTAAGATTAGTCAATAATTATAACAACAAAACTTCTTATCTTGTTTTTATCGTTTCACAAAATTCTTTTCAATTAAATACTGTGCAATCTGAACAGCATTTGTTGCGGCTCCCTTACGGAGATTATCAGCAACTATCCAAAGGTTTATGGTATTTGGTTGCGTAGTATCCAATCTTATCCTACCAACAAAAACCTCATCTTTACCTTCGGCAAATTTTGGCATAGGATATATATTGTTTTTAACATCATCTTCAACAATTACACCTTTTGTATTAATAAGAACATCTTTTATCTCATCAATTGCAATTGGATTATAAAACTCAACATTGGCAGCTATAGAATGCCCTCCGGTAACGGGAACTCTCACCACGGTAGCAGAAACTTTAATAGCATCATCCGAAAGAATCTTACGGGTTTCGTCAACTAGCTTCTGCTCTTCGGTAGTATAACCATCTTCAAGAAAATTACCACCATGAGGAATAATATTTTTATGAATAGGATAATGATACGCCATTTCCGTTTCTATCCCTTTACGCTCGTTTTCCAGTTGTTTTACAGCAAGTACACCTGTACCTGAAACGGATTGATAAGTGGAAGCAACAATTCTTTTTATCTTATATTTAAGATGTAACTGCGATAAAGCCAGCACCAACTGAATTGTAGAACAATTTGGATTGGCAATAATATGATCTTCTTCTTTTAGAATAGCTGCATTAATTTCGGGAACAATGAGCGGAATGTTTGGATACATTCGCCAAGCAGAAGAATTATCAATAACATAAGTTCCTGCTTTGGCAAACAAAGGGGCATACTCCAGCGATGCGCCCGAACCTGCCGAAAAGATAGCAATCTCAGGCTTTTGTTCCAATGCATCTTTAATTGAAATTACTTTATGTTTTTTATTAAAATAAATTACACTCTTGTTAATTGATCTTTCTGAAGCAACAGGCAATAAAGTAATATCCGAGAAATTACGTTCTTCCAGTACTTTTAACATTACACCTCCAACCAATCCTGTTGCACCAACAACTGCTATTTTCATTTTTTTTATTGATTAATGAATTTTGATTTGCAAAAGTAGTATATTTAACTGAATATTGATATGGTGATTTTAGTGATTTGGCGATATTGTGAGTTGGTGATTTAATGATCTACTTATTAGACTTTTATTTTTGTGATTTATCATACCCAAAAAACTTTCTATTTTTTAATATTTCAAAGAGAGAATAATAATTTCATTAAACAAAAAGTAAATGCCGAATTAGTTGATTAATATAAGTACTTTTGGCAAATGAAATTCAGTATAAATATTTACTATAAGAATGTGAGTTGTAGTGAGTGATTTTATTCACTTAAGTGCTACTTTTATTAAACCAAGTTTCTTCAACAATTCTTCCTTTAGTCTAACTTTCCACGAACTTTATTTTAAGATTTCTAAGATTTCTATCATAAAAACTTTTTTATTTATTAAAAAATACATCTTAATTAAGGAAAACGATGGAGGATTTTTTAAAAAATGGTCGGCTGTTAATGTGTACATCGGGCAATCTTTTGAAAAATGGTCGGCTGTTAATGTGTACATCGGGCAATCTTTTAAAAAATGGTCGGCTATTAATGTGTACATCGGGCAATCTTTTGAAAAATGGACGGCTGTTAATGTGTACATCGTACCATTTTTTGAAATACGGACGACTGTTAATGTATACATCGTACCATATTTTGAAAAACGGAGCATCAATTTTCCCCTTATACCAAATAAATCAAAATCATGAATAAACTTATTCTTTTAATCTTTCTTACCTTAACTATCTCTCTACAAGCGCAGCTTAATGAGAACTTTACTGATGGTAATTTTACTAATAATCCCACATGGTCGGGCGATACTTCTCAATTTAAGATTACAAGTTCAACGGCAATACCAACCACTATGCGGCCGGGAATGCAATTGTATGCTACCATTGCGGGCAATTCCTATTTAGTAAGTCCCAACCCGATAACTCTAGGTAATAATGAGTTTGATTTCTGGATAAAGCTTTCATTTAATCCTTCTTCAAACAACAATGCAAGAGTATATATTGTATCCGATCAATCAAATTTAAAAGGCGCATTGAACGGCTATTATATAGGTATAGGCGAAACCGGCGACAGGATTACTTTTTGCAAACAATCAGGACTAATTATTACTACTTTGCTTACCGGAACTATTGCTAATCTTAACAATACAACTAATCCTTTGAGGGTGCAGGTAAAACGAAGCAGCAACGGTTTGTGGAAGATATATTCTGATACTACGGGGGGTACTCTTTTTAATTTGGAGGGCAGTTTTACTGACAACACATTTAATTCGGGTGCTTATTTTGGCTTCAATTGCGTGTACACTGCCTCTTATGCTGATAAGTTTTATTTTGATGATATTTATGCAGGGCCTCTGATTGTAGATACTATAGCACCTACAGTGGTTTCGGTTTCAATTATCAACACAAATAAACTTGATGTTTTGTTTTCTGAGATTATTGATCAGAATACATCGGAGAATGTCTTGAATTATTATGTAGATAATGCTTTTGCAAATCCTGTTTCTGCCCAACTTGATGTCGTTAATAAATCCTTGGTGCATCTTAATTTTACACAAACCTTTTTAAATGGGATTCTTTATACTATCAATATTAATAATATTAAAGATGTTAGTGGTAATTATATGAATCAGGTTGCAAAGACGTTTATTATTGCAGTTGCTAATGATTCTTCTATTTTTAATGTATTGATAAATGAGATTATGACGGATGAAAATCCTGCACCCAATCAAT
Organism: uncultured bacterium; assembly: GCA_903911455.1. Taxonomy (GTDB): domain Bacteria; phylum Bacteroidota; class Bacteroidia; order Bacteroidales; family JACABE01; genus JBAXLO01. The sequence goes on along the minus strand of CAIWDQ010000473.1, from coordinate 18,635 downwards.
TGCCGGCTCTTGATTATATTGAACTTTATAACAGAAGTTCGGCTCCTGTTAATCTCAATCAATGGGCAATTAAACTTAAGGATGACGGCGATACTTTGTACTTTGGCAATGTCACAATTCAGGCAAATAGATTTCTTATTTTGTGTGATAATGGGAGCGTTGCAGCCCTTACGCCTTTCTGCACGAATATATTTTCTTTTAATACCTTTACGGTGAATAATGAGACTTGTGTAACACTTTTTAATCCTGCAAAAGATATAATTCATCAGGTTAATTTTACATCAAGCTGGTACCATGATGCTGCTAAGAATCAGGGGGGATGGGCGCTTGAGCAAATTGATGCGAATAATCCATGTGGTGGCATCAACAACTGGAAAGCATCTAAAGATTTAAGTGGTGGTACTCCAGGCAGAACTAACTCTGTAAATACTAATAATCCTGATAATATTCCTCCTCAAATAAATAAGATTTGTGTGGAAGATAGCAATAGTATTACTATCTATTTTAATGAAACCATGCTTAAGTCAAAACTTCTTAATACTAATTCTTATCAAATAAACCCTGTATTAAACATTGATCATATTAAAATTAATCCTATAGAAATAAATGCAGTTACTATTAGGTTTACCGATATTATTCAGAGAGGACAGATTTATAATCTTACTATTCATGATACAATAACAGATTGTGCCGGTAATATTCTTAAGTTTAATAATGTTAATCGTTTTGCTTTCGCAGATTCTCCCGAAATCAATGATATTATTATTAATGAAGTCCTCTTTAATCCTAAACCTGATGGTGTTGATTTTGTTGAGATATATAATAATTCGCAAAAGAATATTGCTCTTAACAAGCTATGGCTTTCTGGATATGATACCTATTTTAATGTTTTAAAATATGCGTACACTATTACTACATCATGCCAAATAATATTTAAAGGAGATTATATGGCATTAACTACCGATCCTACTATTATCAAACAACAATATAAAACGTTGTCACCCGATAATTTTATTAGTATGACGTCAATGCCTGCATATAATAATGATGAAGGAATTGTGGTGCTTGCCAAAACCGACAGTGCTATCATAGATCGCTTTGACTATAATGCTTCAATGCATTTCCCTTTATTAATAAATGTAGAAGGAGTATCTTTAGAGCGAATAAATCCCAATAAATCTACGCAGGATAAAACCAACTGGCATTCAGCTTCCGAACTTTCGGGCTTTGCTACACCTGCATATCAAAACTCACAGTATAGTGATTTCCTTTATTTAGAAGATCCTTTTACAATAAGCCCGGAAATCTTTTCGCCTGATAATGATGGTCGTGATGATGTGTTGCAAATAAACTATAAGTTTACTTTTGCAGGATTAATTGCCAATGTTTTAATTTATGATTCAAAAGGAAGACTAGTTAAGAATCTTATCAGAAATGAACTGATGGGTACCAAAGGCACATTTATCTGGGATGGCATTAACGATGCTAATACCAAAGCAATCATAGGCATCTATATTATCTATATTGAGGTTTTTGATATAAAAGGCAACGTACAACATTATAAGAAAACAGCTGTATTGGGAGGGAGATTGTAACTTAATAACTCAAATTATATCATAAGTAAAATAAATACTAAAGTTAAAAATCCTTTGGATGCCATCGCTCCGCCAGCCGATAAGATAAACAACGCAGTTTATGCCATCGTCAATTCATCCGATATGATTCACCACCTTGCAAATGCATACATTACGTCAAACTATAAGTTTAACAATAATAATTTACAAACAAATTCTTAATAGGAAACAATTAGTCATTAAAAAAGAGAGAGCCGTTACCAAATAAATGATAACGGCTCTCTTAATTATTTTTTAGCTTAACTTAAGTTTTAACTATTTCCTAAAGCCATTATAACTTTATGCATTTCCTTATTCCACAGTTACCGACTTCGCCAGATTACGTGGCTGGTCGACATTACAACCTTTAAATACAGCTATATGATAGGCTAATAACTGAAGTGGAATAGATGCAAGTATTGGTATCAACATCCCTTTAGTTTCAGGTATTTCGATTGAGAAATCAGATAATTCTTTAACAGTAACATCCCCTTCGGTAATAATAGAAATAATCCTACCCTTACGTGCCTTTACTTCTTGAATATTACTTATAACCTTTTCGTAAGTACCTTTATTAGTTGCTATAACTACAACCGGCATTTCAGCATCAATCAATGCAATAGGACCATGTTTCATCTCAGCAGCAGGATAACCTTCGGCATGTATATAAGATATTTCTTTAAGTTTAAGAGCGCCTTCTAATGCTACCGGGAAATTATAACCACGACCTAAATATAAGAAATTACGAGCATACGTAAACATCTTAGCTATTTCCTTAACCTCATTATCTAGTTTCAATATCTTTGTAACCTTGTCGGGAATAGATTCAAGTTCGTCAATAATCTCATCAAATTTAGCTTTGTCAACAGTTCCTTTTTCTTGAGCAATCGCCAAAGCAATCAAAGTTAAAACTGTAACCTGTGCAGTAAAAGCTTTGGTAGAGGCAACACCTATTTCAGGTCCTGCATGAGTAAACGAACCTGTATGACATGCTCGCGCAATAGAGGAACCTACTACATTACAAATACCATAAATAAAAGCACCTTTCGATTTAGCAAGCTCAATAGCCGCGAGAGTATCGGCAGTTTCGCCCGACTGTGAAATAGCTATAACAATATCATCTTTATCAATAACAGGATTCCTGTATCTGAACTCTGAAGAGTATTCAACCTCAACAGGAATACGGGTTAACTCTTCAAAAAGATATTCCCCTACTAATCCAGCATGCCACGATGTACCTGCAGCAGTAATGATAATTCTTTTTGCTTTAAGAAATTTATCTTTATGATCAATGATACCAGCCATTGATATATGATGAATATCTTTCTGAATACGACCTCTGCAACTATCTCTGATAGTTTTAGGTTGTTCATAGATCTCTTTAAGCATAAAATGTTCGAATCCTTCTTTTTCGAGAGCACTCAAACTAAGTTCAAGTTTATGAATCAAAGGAGTCTTCTCAACATTCTTTATAGTCTTAACCTTTATTTCTTCACCTCTTCTAAGTATAGCAATCTCTTCATCATCAAGATAAACAACATTCTTGGTATATTCAATAATAGGAGTAGCATCAGAAGCAAGGAAAAAATCGTCTTCACCAATACCAACAACAAGTGGACTACCTTTACGGGCAGCTATCAATGTATCAGGATCATCTTTAGAGATAATAACAATAGCATACGCACCTATTACCTGATTTAATGCTAACTGAACAGCTTCAACTAAACCAATATTATTTGATTCTTTAATAAATTCAATTAATTGAATTAAAACTTCAGTATCAGTATTACTAAAAAAAGTATAACCATTATGAATTAATTCTTCTTTAAGTATAGCATAATTCTCAATTATACCATTATGAATTAAAGCTAAGCTTTCCGATTGTGAATAATGTGGATGTGCGTTGATATCATTTGGCTCTCCATGAGTAGCCCAACGTGTATGAGCTATACCTATTGTCCCATGGAGGTCTTTATCCTTTACAAAGTTTTCAAGCTCCGAAACCTTGCCTTTACATTTAAAAACTCTAAGCTTCTCATTTAAAATTGCAACACCTGCACTATCATATCCTCTATATTCAAGGCGATGCAAACCTTTAATTAAAATCGGATAAGCCTCTCTTGGACCTATATATCCTACAATACCACACATAAAAAAGTTAGTTAGTTTCTATTTAATTTTGTTATATTTAATTTCTAACTTAATACCTCCGGAGTTAGTTCCTTTTAACATAACACGATTAGCTGTTGTCCTTCTGTTATCAACAAGGATAATCAAACCATAATCAGGGTCGGTTGAGTTCAATAATTGTTGTAAATATCTTGTAATACGAATTTTGTATTCTCTAGTATATGGATTATATGCCCCATCAAAGAAGGTGGAACCTTCAATAAGATCTGGTAGTATAGAAGTAGAGCCATTAGCTAATTTCTTAAGTAATGTAATCGTAGCAGGTGGTGAAAAGAAGTCATTATTATCAGCATCTTTAAATACAAGGACAGCTTCATTTATGGCAACCTTTTGATTCTTCACAAGATTACGAACAGTAGGTAAAATCATTTTTACTTTTGTTCCTCCCATCGACTGTAAATAAACTGTTTGTTTGCCTAGAGTTGTATCCTTAGGCATGCCTATTCCCATTTGACTCTTCATACTATAAGACGCATCTTTATACCCATTGTGTCCAAAGTAATTATAACGGGCAGCATAATTATCAATTAAAAAACTATATAACGTTTCAGTAGTATCAGTACTAGTAGCTTTATAATATAAATTGAGATTAGTTAAGTTTGAATATAGATTTAAATACATCATTGAACCTTTATTAACCATTGATGGGTTTAAAGGTTCGGTACGAATAAGTAAGCCTTTAATAAATTGAGTAAAATGATCATTATCTATAAAGTTAGCTGAAGAAGCAGTTAAAAGTTTATTGCCAAAATAAGAGTTAAACTTAATTCTAAGCATGGCAGGATACTTAGTCCCACCTACGGTAACACTGTCGTTAATATTTGGAGTAAATGTCATATCAGCTAAAACTTTATAACCATCATAGGCTAGCATTTTATCAGCATAGTAAGCACTATCTTTAGACATAAGATCAGTAACTTCAAATATTTTTATATGCTGAGGAGTTGTGACTAATTCTTGAAACGAGGAAGCATATTGATAAAGTCCTGAATAAGGTATTGATAATACTAAAGAATCAAGTACAGGAGCAGCACTGAAAGTAACATTATTATTAGCCAATCTTATTTGAGTAAAGATACTGGCAGTACTAACGCCAAAAATCGGATCAACTATACTACCTAGTAAGTTAACATTATAATTATCTGTTCTAAGTGAATCGTCAATCAGTGTGTAAGCATTTACACTACACGTATCAGTGTAAATAACATTTAACTTATCACCGGCAGGCTGAAGATCTAATCCTAAGGAATCAGGCTCTTTCTGGCACGAAACAAATGAAGCGATAGATAATAGAAGTAATAAAACTTTCTTAAAGTAATTAAAGTGTGTTCTCAATTGCTTATTATTATGATTAATATTAATATAATGAAGAAATTATTAAGAAAGAATTGTTTCATTCATAAGAACTTCATCATAAAAGTCTGCATAAGCATCAATATACTTGTCTTTTTGTTGAAACCCTAGCACAGGTTTATCAACAATTCTTAGATAATTTAATACTTCTTTATTAACATTTTCACTTCCGATAATTATACCATCAGAGAAATCTATAGCAGCTTTCATCAGGTTAACGTAATTAGGGTTTTTATATTGTTTAGTATCCTTACTCGTTATACCTGGTAACTTTAGTTTAGTAGAAAAGTCTTTATTAAGTGTTTCTTTAAAATCATCATCATAAAGTGAAAAGATAATCTTAGTGTCAGAGAACAAAGGATTGTCCTTAAATGCTTTTTTAATGTATAATGGAATTAGATTGGTAAACCATCCATGGCAATGAATAATATCAGGTGACCAACTAAGTTTTTTAACAGTTTCGATTACTCCTCTTGCATAAAAGACAGCTCTTTCATCATTATCCTCATAAAAAACACTATTTTTATCAGCAAATTCTCCCTTTCTCTGGAAGTAATCTTCATTATCAATAAAGTAGATCTGCATCCTAGCAGTTTGTATTGACGCTACCTTAATTATAAGAGGATGATCACGTTCACTAATGATCAAATTCATTCCGGACAGCCTGATTACTTCATGTAATTGGCATCTTCGTTCATTAATATTCCCAAAATTAGGCATAAAAGTTCTTATCTCTTTGCCTTTTTCCTGTATACCTTGTGGCAGAAAACGTCCTATGATTGACATTGGAGAGTCCTTTAAATAGGGTGTTATTTCCTGTGTTATAAACAATACTCTGCTTTTATTCATTTTTAATTTATTTAACGTAGAAACATTTTGCAAAGGTATTAAAAATATAGCACATATTATATTAAAAATGGAATGAAATGCAAAATTAAATTAAAAGATTAGACTTATCAATATAATAAATGTCCTGTTGGATGCATTATATAAGCGGGCAAGTGCTACTTTATAATCTTGTAACAAAAAATAAAGATATTATAACCCTTTCAACCTAAATTGATAGTAATTCTTTATTAGACTTTAACTGTTATTTAACATCTCGAGCGGGATATAATAACTTTAATTTCATTAATTTTGCAATAATTTTGAAGAAGAAGGTTTAATGTTGAGATATACATATAAAATTTAAAAAAAAGATTAAACTTAATTATTAATATTTCGTATAAGTAACTTAAAACATAGTATATGTTATCAAAAAAAGTCCCTTTGTATTTCTCTGTAATATCAATGTTTATTGGTGCAGCATTGGTATATATCATATTCATTTCATTCTATAAAAATTCAAAACAACTGAGAGCGTCAGTACCGTCAAGTGTAATTGAACAATCTACAGCTTGCGATTTTAATATAGTAAGATTGCAAGGCTACCATTTTGTTAAACCATTGTTATACAACGAGCAAGGTTGCGAGTCATCTATATATACGCCTTTAAAAACAGAAATAGGGAATTTAGTTGCTGATTTAAAAAATAAAGGAGATGTTAACATTGTTTCAGTATATCTAAGAGTTTTTAAACAGGGAACATGGATGTGTTATAATCCCGAAGCTACATTTAAACCAGGCTCTTTGCTAAAAATCCCCGTACTTTTAACCTTCCTGAAGATGACCGAAGACAATCCTTCATTAATGAACAAAGAAATATTATTCGAACATCATAATGAGAAGCTACCGAAACAAATGATCACAACTAAAACTCTTACACCGGGCCATAAATACTCGATGAAAGAACTTATAAAATACATGATCGAATATTCGGATAATGATGCTACTGCTCTATTGGAATCACAGATAAACAATAAAGCGTTTCAACAGACCTTTACTGATCTTGGGTTAATATCACAGACAAAAGATGAGAAAGGTGCTTACCTTATTGGTGCAAAAGATTATTCAATATTCCTGAAAGTATTATATAATGCATCTTATCTTACAATTAAAGATTCGGAATATGCAACTTCCTTATTAGCAAAAAGTGATTTTAAAGATGCTCTGGCAAAAGGAATACCTGATAAAACTGAGTTAGCACATAAGTTTGGTGAATCAGGTAACTTAAAGGAGCATCAACTGCACGATGCAGGTATAGTATATATAAATGATATGCCTTATATCCTTACTATAATGACTAAAGGATCCGATCTAAAAAAGCTATCGGATGCAATTAGCAAAATATCTAAACTGGTTTATGATAATCTGACAGAGAATAAAAATTAAGCAAGGTTAATTTAACTCAAGGCACTCTAAGTACTCAAGGCACCCCAAGTACTTCTTACTATACAGTCATTATGTCTTTTTCTTTATTAGCAAGAATTTTGTCAATCTTTTCGCTTGAAGAATTAGTTACATCCTGAATTTCTTTTTCCAGAACTTTAACTTCATCTTCAGGAGTACCATCTTTTTCTAGTTTCTTGGCATGTTCCATTGCCAATCTCCTATTATTACGTACGGCAACCTTAGCTGTTTCGGCTTCAGTTTTAGCTCTTTTCACCATCTCCTTACGTCTGTCTTCTGACAATGGTGGTACAATTATCCTAAGTATTTCCCCATTGTTTTGAGGATTTAATCCAAGATTGGAATTCATAATTGCCTTTTCTATAATCTGAAGCATCTTCTTTTCATAAGGCTGCACAGTTATCTGTCTTGGATCAGGAGTATTGATATTTGAAATCTGATCAATGGCTGTCATAGTGCCATAATAATCAACTCTTACACCATCAAGCATACTTGGATCTGCTTTACCGGCTCTAATCTTATGAAGTTCTTTTTCCAGATGGTCAACTGCATGTTGCATACTTTCTTTTGCTTCTTCTAAACATAATTGAGATTCGTCGTTCATATGTGTTCTTTATTTAAAATTTCTTTACAAAAATACTACAAAAAAGCTTTACTCATTCACTAAAGTTCCGATATTTTCTCCTTTTATTATCTTCAATAAATTACCTGCTTTATTCATATCAAAAACAATAATAGGTAATTTATTTTCTTTACATAAAGTAAAGGCTGTCATATCCATAATATTTAAACTCTTTTCATAAACCTCAGTAAAAGTAATGGTATCATACTTTACAGCTTTAGGATCTTTTTCAGGATCGGCGGTATAAACTCCATCAACGCGGGTACCTTTTAATAATACATCAGCCATTATTTCAACACCTCTCAAAGCAGAAGCGCTATCGGTAGTAAAAAAAGGATTACCAGTGCCACCACTTATAATTACTACTTGCCCTTCTTCCAATAATTCAATAGCTTTTGAGCGACTCATTGAAGAACATATAGGATCAATAACGATACCAGAAAGCAATGTTGTTTTAACATCGGTTTTTTTAAGTTCCTGCTGCAATGCCATGCTGTTAATCACCGTTGCAAGCATTCCCATATAATCACCTTGAACCCTGTCCATTCCATTTGCAGTGCCTTGAAGTCCGCGAAATATATTGCCACCTCCAATTACAATTGCCACCTGAACTCCTTCGTTAACTATGGTCTTAATTTCATCGGCATACCTAGTAAGCATCATTGGGTCAATACCATATTGTTGGTCGCCCATCAGCGATTCGCCACTTAATTTTAATAAAACCCTGTTGTATTTACGCATCTTTATAAGTTTTCAAAATCCTTGACAAATTTAGTGATTTATTATTAACGAAAGCAAATTGTTTTATCTAAATGTTTTTTTTATTTTAATAAATGATGAATCCTTTTAAAAACAATCGCATTATTAATAAAAAAAAGAGTAATTTCGTTGTTTGATATAAATACAATTTTATACAATCAATATCATTATAAATAAACAATATACATAACAATGAATAATTTTATTTTTCAGAATCCTACCAAGATAATATTTGGTAAAAATATATTGCCAAAGCTTGGCGAAGAAGTTTCAAAATATGGCAAAAACGTACTTTTGGTTTACGGACAGAACAGTATCAAGCAAAATGGAGTTTACGATGCAGTAATAGCATCATTAAAAACAACAAATCTAAACATCATCGAATTTGGTGGTGTAAAAGGGAATCCAATATTGTCGCATGCACGGCTAGGGATTGCAAAAGTAAGAGAGAATGATATTGATGTGATACTTGCAGTGGGCGGCGGAAGTGTGATTGACGAATGCAAAGCCATTGCTGCCGGCGCAGTTTGCGATAATGATGTATGGGATTTCTATATTGGCAAAGCTGCTATTAAAAATGCTTTACCTATTGTAACTGTATTGACATTACCCGCAACAGGTTCCGAAATGAACGGCGGTTCTGTGTTAACCAATGACGAAACACTTGAAAAGTTCAGCATGGGTGGCGCATTTACGTATCCAAAAGCATCTTTCCTTGATCCTGAAATTTCTTATTCGATATCACTTAAACAAACTGCTTATGCTTGTTCCGACATTATGTCGCATTTGATGGAAGCCTACTTCACAACTACTTCTAAGTTCTTACCAATACAAAGCGGATATGCTGAAGGTGTGATGAAAGGTGTGATGAGTAGCATGCTTGTAATAATGAAAGAACCAAAAAACTATGATGCTCGCGCTTCTTTTATGTGGGGTGCTACTTTAGGGTTGAATGGTATAGGTGGTGCTGGTGTTCCTGGCGCTTATTTCCCAAGTCATGCTCTTGAACATCCTATAAGTGCAGTTTACGACATAGCTCATGGTGCAGGTTTATCTATTACTACTCCGGCTTGGTTAAAGTTTAAGAAAGATGAAGTTAAGAATAGGATTTTATTGTTTGGTAAAAATGTATTGGGTGTAGATACTCAATCAGCGGATGTTGTTATTGAGAAGTTGGAAGAGTTTTATACATCAATTGGTACTCCAATCCGTATGTTAGAAGCCGGTATTGATACTCCAGATATTGATCTTTTATCTTTTCATGCTGATAAGTTATTCAGATTATGGGGGAATACCAATTATAGTATGAATGATTTCAATACAATTTATAATCTGGCTAAATAAGATACATTATATAATATAGGAATATTATTTTTTTGGGATATTATATTGTAATGAATTTGATTTATTATCTTTGCAATCTAAATTAAAATAATGATATGGAAAAATTAAGTAAGTATTCTGATCAATTAACGAGTATGCTTATAGAGTATGCCCCAAAGTTTTTGACAGCTATTGTAATATTAATAGTTGGTTTGTGGTTGATAAAGAAAATAGTTGTATTAGCCAGAAAGAACTTTGAAAAAAGGAAGTTTGATAATTCTCTCACTTCCTTTCTAAGTAGTATCATTAGCCTTGGTTTAAAGATATTGCTTATAATAACTGCTACCGAAATGTTAGGCATTCATATTACATCAGTAATTGCTTTATTGGGAGCTGCCGGTTTGGCTATTGGATTAGCATTACAAGGAAGTCTGGCTAACTTTGCAGGTGGAGTTTTAATTCTAATGTTTAAACCATATAAGGTTGGTGATAAAGTAGATATAATGGCTCAGAAAGGAGTTGTTACAGATATACAAATCTTTCATACCTTTTTAAAAGGAGAAGATGAAAAGACTATCATTATCCCTAATGGCCCATTAATGAATGGTGTTATAATAAACGAATCAGCAAAACATTTATAAATAAAAAGAAAAGCCCGACTAATTAGCCGGGCTTTTCTTTTTATTTATGTACCTTTCTGATAAAGTCTTCCACTTCTTTAACACCACCCTGATAAACAAGATAACCATTGTAAGGTTCCCTTGGAGTGGTCTCATCATTAATAGGTTTCAACATCATTTCGTTTACTTTATCAGGATCATTAGTCTGTCCTAATACCCATCCTAATTTAATATAAGCAGCTTCCGGCAACATGTTTCCTAATGGAACAATTCCTTTAGCCATCAAGTCTCTACCTGTATCATAAACAAACATATGAACATAACCCCATAATGTTTGAACCGTCATAAACATATGTACACCTTTTGCATGAGCACGTTCAATGGCAGGATACAATGGTTTGTTAACGTGTCCTAATCCTGTACCTGCAATAATAATTCCTTTGTAACCATTTTCAACTAACGAATCAATCATATCAGGTTGCATGTTTGGATAATAATATATGATAGCAACTTTTTCTTCAAAGTAAGGAAGTATCGTTACATTCCTGTCTCTGCGTCTGTGATTGTATTCAGGTTTTAAAGCAACTACGCCTTTACGGGTAACTGTTGCAAGAGGGATATCACCGATAGTACGGAAAGTAGAACGATACGAAGAGTGCATCTTTCTAACGCGTGTACCTCTGTGTAGTAAACCATACTCATCAGAAGTAGGACCAAACATACATACCATAACTTCTGCAATATCACCATGACCGGCAGCTGTTGCAGCGTGCATTAAATTGATAGCTGCATCAGAACTTGGACGATCTGACGAACGTTGAGATCCTACCAAAACAATAGGCACTGGTGAATTCTGTACCATATAAGTAAGTGCAGCAGCAGTATGCGACAAAGTATCTGTACCATGACCAATAATAATACCTTCTACGCCATTTTCTATTTCTTTACCGATGGCAATAGCAAGTTTTTTATACTGTTCGGGACCCATATTCTCACTGAAAACAGCAAATACCTTTTCGGTAGTAAGATTACAGATATCGGCTAGCTCAGGGACTGCACCATATAATTCACCGGGCGAGAATGCTGGAATAACGGCTCCAGTTCTATAATCCAAACGTGATGCAATAGTTCCGCCGGTACCAATAAGTTTTACTTTAGGTAAACCATCAGTATAAGGAAATTCTTTTTCAGGAATTTTATAATTAGCTTTTTTATAACCGGTTTCAACCATCTCGGTGACGTTGGCAATATCTATACCAATATTATAACCAGTTATAATTTTCATTACGATGTGCTGATCGTCGTCATTTTCCGATCTTGGCAGAATAGTTCCCTGAAATGTACCTCTGGTAGTATTAACGGTTGCTTGCCCCCATACCCTGACATTGTATTTTTTTAGTACATCTAAAGCTGCACCTTTATAACCCTGGAAAAAATCTTCACTCATTGTGTTGTGTTTTCAGATTATTAAATTATATGAATCATTTGTTTTTTGATGCTGCAAAAGTATAGAAAAAAACAATACTTTACTTAAGTTATTTTTATATTTATAACCGAAGCTCTGGTTTAAATATAAAAGTGAAGAAGTGCTTAAAATTTGAAGTGCTTAAAGTGCTTAAAGTTATAAGACAATTAAGAATTAAGAATATTAAAAATCACCAATGCCTCTACTCCCTCTCCTTTTAGGAGAGGTTTGGGGTGAGGTCATTAAAAGAGCCATTATCAAACAGATGATAGCGGCTCTTCTTCCTTTTGCCTATTTCCTAATGGCTTCTTACATTACTCTTATTTGAACTGAACTAAAGAATGGGCCTTTTGTTGTTGAATAAATAGGACGCATCCTGAATTCATATACCAAACCACTTGTAAATCCACTTACTGTTTCGGTATGACTTCCCATTGTAGTGCAATGAGCCCAATCGTTTGGGGTAGTATCCGAAACTATTCTAAATTCAACTTCGTAAGAACTAGCTAAATCAATAGCATGTGCTAAAAATTTCAAATCACCTGGATTTGTACCATTTGTTACTGAAAAATCTGCAATTTCTTTATGACTTTTGTCTTCAGTCATTTCAAATTTACTAGATAACAACATTTCTAAATCGCCATTACTAATTCTATTTACGTAATGCCCTAAATTGCTATACTTTTCATTCATAAGTATCCTAGCCGCATTCTTAGCAGCTTTGGGAGCTCCAAATTTCTTATATGCAAGTATTGATTTTGCATCAAAATCAGTGATGGATGCTAAAAAATCTACTAAAGGTTCATCAGGTGTTAAGAAAAAAGAATTAAGATGCACACCTGAATAAACAACTTTTGCTTGAAACGATGCATCAACATCTCTATATTCTGTCAAGCCTGTGTTAATTGACGGTTTTTGTGTCATATTTATTTAATTTAATTATAAATTGTTGATCTATTTTTATTTAAAACATATTCTAAAGTTTTTTGAATAGTCTTTCGCTTAGCAAATAGTATCTTTCTGCTGAGCGAAAGACTCTTTTTGCTGAGCGAAAGTATCTTTTTGCTGAGCGAAAGTATCTTTCTGTTGAGCGAAAGCATCTTTCTGCTGAGCGAAAGTATCTCTCTGCTGAGCGATAGTATCTTTTTGCTGAGCGACAGTATCTATCTGTTGAGCGAAAGACAGTTCTTGCTGAGCGAATTTATCTTTTTGTTGAGCGAAAGCAATATGATGTGAAGAACTCATTACTTCATTGCAAACATGCCCCGAGCTTTGACTTTTTGATGTGTCAGAATATGAAAATACAGATATGCATGAAGTACTATTACTCATTTTTTTAATTAATTCGTCGCTATCATTTCAGCTGACATTTTTAAAAACCGATACTGCTACTCTATTCTGATTTGAATCCCAGGTCTGAAGGTGATTTTTACTCCGATTAATTTGGTATGCTGACCCGAAAAGGAAATAAGATTCGGCAAAAGTACAAAATTAAAATTCAATACCTATTACATTTATCAAAAATAAAATCATTCTTTTTATTAAATAAAAACTTACAAGCCTTTAAAGACTTTCCCGTAAAGGTTTATGAACTTTTAATAAAAAGATTTTTATTATGATAATTTTGGTATGATGAATAAAGAGTATTTTTGTAGAGAATTAAAAAAGAAAAGTTATGAAGACTTATACACTTGTATTTATTTTAATGTTGCTCGCACTTTATTCTTTTGGTCAAAAACCAACTAAGCATATTGTTGATCCTAAAGCTATAAAACTTAATAATGAAGCAACGAAATTATTAGGATATAATAATAATGACAGTACACTGAAAGGTGTATATCTTCTTGATAAAGCTACAGAAATTGACAGTAATTATTATCTTGCATATTCAAATAAATTAACTTGTTTGACACAACTAAGACAATACGATAAAGCTATTGCTACAGCAAAAAGATTAATCAGATTTAAACCTTTAGCCCCAGATATATATATGATGTGTGGTGAGATTTACGATAAAATTAATGATACTATTTCATCTAATATTTATTTTAATAAAGCACTTGCATTATCTAATGCTTATTTAGATACAATGAAAGTAGAAAATATAAATTATGATATGTTTATTATGAATAAAGCAGTTACTTTGATCATGTTAAATCAGCAAGTAGAAGGGAATAAACTATTAAAACAACTTTATAATAGACAAAAATATGAAACATTTAAAGAACATATAAAGTCATTTATGAATAAAAATAAAAAAGAATTACTTGAATTTATGGAAGAACTAAGTAATTATACAACAGAAGAGAAGGTTCGGAAAAAATAAGGACATTCTATGGAATATGTTAAAAAAGATTATAAAAATAGTTATAACTTAAATTTTATATGATAAAGATATGGAAGTCTGTAGAAGATGAAAAGAAACATAAATAAAGAAATCTAACTTAGATGAAATCTATTCGCTGCAATTATTACAAATACTATTTGTATTTCTGTTTTTTAAGACTTGATTCCTGAAATCATTATATTTATTGTTTGTCCAGATAGTCTTAAAACTTTCCACTTTAAGATCCCCCATCCTGAACTCCGCATCCTTATCGAAGCAACAAGGCACCACCAATCCATCCCAGCTAAGTACACACGAACTCCACATACGATAACATTTATTCTTTGTCTTCTTTTTTAAATAATACAATCCATCGTCCTTCTTAATATAACGGGAGAATTTATCATCACATGGAATAAGTGGGTTTCCTTTCTCATAATCATAGATCTGAGCAGTTTTTATCTGCACTTCATCCACACCTAATTCTTTTGCCAGCTTTTTAATAGCATCGATCTGGTGCTCATTAAAAGCAAAAACAATAAACTGTAGTATAATATATATAGTATACTTTTTTTCATTTCGAGCCATCACAAGATTCTTAATCCCTTCAGTTACTTTTCCCAAATCGCCTCCTTGGCGATACTGTTCATATGTATGCTGGTCAATCCCATCAACAGAAATAATTAACCTGTTCAAACCCGATTCAATAGTTTTAACAGCATTCTCCTTAGTTAAGAAATGTCCATTAGTAGAAGTAGCTACATAAATATTCTTACTCCTTGCCTCTTTAACAAAAGTAAAGAAATCAGGATTTAAATAAGGTTCTCCCTGAAAATATAAGGTAAGATAGGTAAGATTCTTCCCAAGTTGAGAGATGATAGTATTAAATAACTCTAAATTCAACTTACCTGTTGGTCGGGTAAAAATCCGTTTACCGGAAGGGCATTCTTTACACTGCAAATTGCACGAAGTAGTAGGTTCAACAGAAATACTTACAGGCATCCCCGAATGAAAGTTCTTCTTAAAAACATAACTAATAAGAAAACTAACTTTAATTAATATAATATTGAATAACCTGACAATTGTAATGCTTTTTATTAAGCTCCAACTGTCGGCAATCTTATTTCTATAATTTATGATCATTTACTAAAGATTCTCGGTTAGTTTGGCAATAAATCTTGATTTGGTAAGAAATTCTTTTGCAACGATTCTTAAGAAAGTATAAACAGGAATAGCAAGCACCATGCCCGATACACCTGCAATGCTTCCGGCAATCATTATTACAAGAAATATCTCTAATGGATGAGCTTTTACACTATTTGCATAAATTAAAGGCTGAAGCACGAAATCATCAATGATCTTTGAAACTCCAAACACACAAAGTATCTCAATAGCAACTTTTGCTATATCAATTGTCATATTTGCACTTAATCCGGAAGTAATTCCTAATAAAATACCTAATAAAGCACCTATCATGAAACCAACATAAGGTATAACTACTAAAAGCCCTCCGATAAAAGCAATCAGGAATGCACTCTTTATTCCTACTATAGATAGTCCTGCAAATAATAATATTGTCATAGATATAATCTCAATGAGAACACCTAATAAATATCGGGTAATTAATTTGCCCGAAGCTTCAAGAATACGGTTGGCTTCATCGTGATACTTTAGAGGAGTCATTAATAATACTATTTCCGGAAATAATTGATCGTCTTTTAAGAAAAAGAAAGTTATAAATAGTACAGCAAAGGTTCCGATAAGAAAACTTCCCATAAATGTTAAGCCATACGATACTACTTCTGAGAAATTTATTACATGAAGCAATTGCATAATCCTGGCACTAATCATCCCTTCCAAAGTTTGATGATTTGAGATGACACCATAGTTCTTCAAAAAGCTCTCAATTGAATTAATCGGTTCCTTGTAATATTGCGCTATTTTCTGCAAATCTATTCCCGAAATCAAATTTGCCTGAGAAGTTATTACTGGAATAATAAAATGAGCCAATGAAACAAACACAAACAAAATTAACAACAAAGTTAATAAAGCAGATATGCCATTTGGCAGATGACGCTTCCCTATTTTTATTCTATTTAGATTCTTAACCAAAGGTCGGCTAATAAAAGCCAACACTAAAGAAATAAGCACATAGAAAACTATGTTAGAGAAAAACCATAATAAATAAATCACCAATAATAAAACAGGTATTATGATGAATAAACGATTCCATTTTTGCATAAGAAATATTTTCACAAACCTACAAATAACTTTTGAATTGACAAAGAATAATATTATTTATCAAAAAATAATCGCTAAAGGTTTGTAAGATTGATAAAAAATTTATACTTTTGCAGCCGATTTAAATAAATCTATTTATTAATTTAATAAACAAATTTTTATGCCAGTAAGAATGAGATTACAAAGATTTGGCAAAAAGGGTAAACCCTTTTACCATATTGTAATAGCCGATGGTCGTGCACCTCGTGATGGAAAATTCATAGAGAAAATTGGCACTTATGATCCAATAACACAACCTGCATCAGTTAATATTGATATTGACAAAGCAGTTAAGTGGATCAACAATGGAGCTCAGCCAAGCGATACCGTTAGAGCTATTTTATCCTACAAAGGAGTACTTTACAAAAATCATCTTTTAAAAGGTGTAGCCAAAGGAGCTTTAACTCCTGAACAAGCTGAAGAAAAATTTCAGAAATGGTCTGCTGAAAAAGAAGAAAGAATCCAACATCATGTAAATACTAAACATTTACATAATAAGGAAAGAATTAAAAAGCGTAAAGAAGAAGAAGTAGCTATTAACGAAGCTAAAGCTGCTGCACTTGCTGCTAAAAGAGCTGAAGCTCTAGAAATAGCAAGAAAAGCAAACGCTCCTGCTGAGGTTGTTGAAGTTGCTGCTCCAATAGTTGATGAAGCACCAGTTGCGGAAGTAACAGAAGTAACAGAAATTCCAGTTGCGGAAGTAACAGAAGCTCCAGCTGCAGAAGAAACAGAAGCTCCAATCGTGGAAGAAACACCTTCAGTTGAAGCTGCTCCAGCTAATGAATCAGAAACTCAAGTTGCAGAGTAAATTTTCATAATAAATTGTTTAGTTATATAGGGCTATGGTTAACTCCATAGCCCTTTTTTTATTTAATAAATTAGAAAGAAATTTCCTTCCTTTTCACTTTTTATATAACCAGATTAAAAAAAAATAGTACTTTTACATAAAAAAAATTTAAAAAGTGAAACGTTTTTCGATTTTTTGAGTCTATAGTAGTAAATAATGTTTATTGAAGAAAAAATAATAGCGGACTGTATAGATGGTAAACGTTCGGCGCAACGTTTATTATATAATAAATATGCGAATATATTATTCAGCATATGTCTGCGTTATGCCAACAATAAAGATGAAGCGGAAGATATATTACAAGAAGGATTTTTGAAAATATTTTTGAATTTAAAATCTTATAGAAACGAGGGTTCATTTGAGGGATGGTTAAAAAAAATTATTGTTAATACAGCAATAACTTATGTACGTATAAATGTAAAAACGTTCTCACTTGAAAATATTAATGATATTCCTGACGAAATTGAGGAGGACTCTGGAGAATACGTAATACATCCCACTCAACTATTTGAGATTTTAAAATTACTGCCTTCACAACTGAGAATAGTATTTAATTTGTATGCAATTGAAGACTATACTCACAAGGAAATAAGTGATTTGCTTGAAATTTCAGAAAGCACTTCAAGAACAAACCTTTTTAGAGCTAGAAAGATGTTAAGTAAGATGATAACTAAATATAAGTTAGAGAAACGTTATAACAACGCATTGTAAAAATGAAAGAATACAATAAACTGGACGAACTGTTCAAAAATGGCTTAACAGATTATAAGGAAGAGAAACCTTCTTCACTGTTGTGGGATAAAATCTCCACAAAACTTAGCTATTATAAGATGATGAATAATTTGAAACTTACTCTTGGAATCTCTTTATCTATTACAATAATTTTTTTATTGTCTTATTCCATCATTAATCAAAATAATTCAATCCCTGTTGCCATAGTTAAAAATA